>NZ_JBTIYG010000020.1:0-51769 GCF_054401055.1 Gilvimarinus sp. F26214L
TGGGTCGAACTTACCTGCCCCTCATTCGCGCCCCGGTAGCTAGCCAGAGTCGCAGGACAGATACAAGGTTGGGTTAGCGTAGCGTAACCCAGCGTTTGTCTATAACCCGGCACGAGCGTGGTGACTTCTGTTGGGTTACGCCCTTCGGCCTAACCCAACCTACAGGGCTGCGGCAGTTCGTAGGTTGGGTTAGCGGAGCGTAACCCAACATTTGTCTATAACCCGGCACGGGGGTGGTGGTTCGCTGTTGGGTTACGGCCTTCGGCCTAACCCAACCTACGGTGACGAGGCACACTGCTGCCCTAGAGCTGATCCAATATTTCGTCCGGGATGTCCGCGTTGGTGTAGACGTTCTGCACGTCGTCCAGATCTTCCAGCATGTCCACCAGGGCCATGACCTTCTCCGCTCCCTCGCGATCCAGCTCCACCCTGGTCGAGGGGACCATGGTGGTTTCCGCGTGCTCGGGGTGCAGGTCTGCGGCAATCATGGCGTCCTTGACGTTGAGGAAGTCCTCAAATGGGGTGGTGACGTCGATGGAGCCGTCGTCGTTGGCTTCCACGTCCTCCGCGCCGGCTTCCAGGGCGATGTCCATCACCTTCTCTTCGTCGGTACCGGGCGGGAAGCTGAGTTGGCCCTGGCGGGAGAACAGGTAGGCCACCGAGCCGTCGGTACCGAGGTTGCCGCCTCGCTTGGAGAAGGCGTGACGGACTTCAGCGACAGTGCGGTTGCGGTTGTCGGTCATGGCTTCCACGAGAATGGCAACGCCGTTGACTCCATAGCCTTCGTAGGTGACCTCCTCGTAGTTGTCACCTTCTCCACCTCCCGCACCCCGGGAAATGGCCTTGTCGATGGTGTCCCGCTTCATGTTCGCGCCCAGGGCCTTGTCGATGGCGGCCCGCAGGCGCGGATTGTCTTCGGGTGCAGCTCCCTGCTTGGCGGCCACAGTCAGCTCGCGGATCAGTTTGGTGAAAACCTTGCCGCGTTTGGCATCCTGGGCAGCCTTTCGGTGTTTGATGTTTGCCCATTTGCTGTGGCCAGCCATAGTACCTTCCAGTCCTCGTGTTATTCGGTTTGTAGCCGTTTGCCCGACTACTGTGCCTTTTTCGCCTCTTCCCGCTTGCGCAGGCGGATGTTCAACTCCCGCAGTTGATCCGCGTCAACCTCTCCGGGCGCGTCGGTCATGAGGTCGGCCGCAGTCTGAGTTTTCGGGAAGGCGATCACGTCGCGGATGGATTTGGCCCCGGTCATCCACATGATCAAGCGATCGAGGCCGAACGCGAGGCCGCCGTGGGGCGGCGCGCCGTACTTGAGCGCATCGAGCAGGAAGCCGAACTTTTCCTGCTGCTCTTCCGGGGTGATCTCAAGTACGTCGAACACCGCCTGTTGCATGGCCCGGTCGTGAATACGAATGGAGCCGCCCCCTAGCTCGGTGCCATTGAGCACGAGGTCGTAGGCGCGGGACAGGGCCTGCTCCGGGTTCGCTCGCAGTTCATCGGGGGTGCAGGACGGTGCGGTAAACGGATGGTGCAGGGCCGAAAGACTGCCGTCGTCCTCTACATCGAACATGGGGAAGTCCACGACCCAAAGGGGCGCCCACTCGCAGGTGTAAAGATCCAGGTCCTCGCCCAGTTTACAGCGCAGCGCTCCGAGAGCCTCGGACACGACTTTGGCCTTGTCGGCGCCGAAGAACAGCAGGTCGCCGTTCTCGGCTCCGACCCGCTCCAGAATCGCCTTGCGGACATCGGTGGGCAGGAATTTGACGATGGGCGACTGCAGGCCGTTTTCCAGATCACTGAGATCGTTCACCTTGATATAGGCGAGGCCCCGCGCCCCGTAGATGCTCACGAACTTGGTGTAGTCGTCGATCTGCTTGCGGCTGAGCTTGTCGTTCCCGCCCGGGACTTTCATCACGGTGACGCGCCCTTTCGGATCGTTGGCAGGACCGGAGAACACCTTGAACTCCACTTCCGTCATCAGGTCCTTCACGTCCACCAATTCCAGAGGAATGCGCAGATCCGGCTTGTCGGAACCGTACTTCTGCATGGCCTCCGCGTAGGGGATGCGCGGGAATTCGCCGAAGGTCACACCCTTGAGCTCGGCGAAAAGGTGCCGCAGCATCTCTTCATTGATGGCCATGATTTCGTTCTCGTCCAGAAACGAGGCCTCGATATCGATCTGGGTGAATTCCGGCTGGCGGTCCGCCCGCAGGTCTTCGTCCCGGAAGCATTTCGCAATCTGATAATAACGGTCGAAACCGGACACCATAAGCAACTGTTTGAAAAGCTGTGGAGACTGGGGCAGCGCGAAAAACTTGCCCTCGTGAGTGCGGGACGGCACCAGGTAGTCCCGCGCCCCTTCCGGAGTCGCGCGGGTCAGGATGGGGGTTTCCACATCCACGAAGCCCTTCTCATCCAGAAAGTTGCGCACCGCGGTGGTGACCTTGGAGCGCAATCGCAGGATGCGCTGCATCTCCGGGCGGCGCAGATCCAGATAACGGTACTTGAGGCGCACGTCCTCGCCCACGCTTTGGTGTTCGTCGAGGGGGAAGGGAGGCGTTTCCGACATATTGAGGATCTTCAGTGCAGAGCCGTAGACCTCGATCTCACCGGTCGCCATATTGGGGTTGACGGTCTCCGGGGTCCGGGCCCGGACCTTGCCGGTCACCTGCAGCACGTATTCGGTGCGAACCTTGTCCGCCAGTTCGAAGTTCTCCTTCGCGTCCGGATCGAAGACGACCTGCACCACCCCTTCCCGATCACGAAGGTCGATGAAGATCACACCGCCATGGTCCCGGCGTCGATCGACCCAGCCGCAGAGGGTGACTTCTTTATCAATGGAGGTGGAGTCGAGAACACCACAGTAGCTGCTACGCATAAGGATCCCTAAACAAAACAATGACAAGCCGCCTGGGGCCTGGATGAGGGGACGGAATGGCCGACCCTTGGTTTATGACAGGCTGCCGGACTTCAGGAGTTGCGAGTCACGGCGATTACGCCTGCGCGAGAGAACGGGAGCGTTCGGCTCGCCGGTGAAGCCCCTCCCGTTCCGGCCGGAAGGGGCTTGTGAATGACTCTCAGCTGGCGGAGGTCGCCGCTGCCGGAGCGGAGCCCGTGCCTGAGCTGCTGCTTTTGGTTTCACTCTTGCCCGCACCGGAGTCGGAACCGGATTTGCTCTCGGCGCCGCCTTCTCCAGCCACATTCTTCTTTTTACCGGTTTTGAAGTCGGTTTCATACCAGCCGCCGCCCTTGAGGCGAAATGCCGCTGCTGAGACCTTTTTGCGAAGCTCGGGTTTTTCGCAGGCCGGGCAATCGGTCAGCAGTGGATCGCTGATTTTTTGCAGGGCTTCAAACTCGTGATTGCAGGACTGACACTGATATTCGTAAATTGGCATGAACGCACCTCAATTCAAAGCCCTCGCCCGCCACCTGGTTCTGAACAGACCGGGAGGAACAGCAACTCAGGCCGATCTATACCGATTCCGGGGGACCGTCGGAGGCGCGCCAAGCCCATCTTTACCCCGAGGCGTCCTCAACCCGGAAAGCCGCGCATTATACCCCAGGCCAGGAGGCGCTGGGGAGCCTTCGACTACCCCCGCGCATCTTAGCCCGGAGCCAAATGCAGAGCTGATATAGGGTCGGGCCGGGCGAAATCAAGCGGGCCAGCGCTGCTCACACCCTGGAGATGCTTCCAGTCTGCAGACTGCTAACCCTCGCCGCGGACCCGGGGCCATCCGGTTCGAATGACCCTGCTTCTCCGGCAGGGTCCGAAAGCGAATCAAGTGGTACTTGAACAGGCAGGAGGAGAAGCCTGTACCGCCCCGAGCCCCAGGGCGAAAAAAAACCTGAACTTACGCAGTTTTTGGTTGCCGGAGGGGTTTTTATCCTATATATATAGGCCCCAGCCGCAACCCGGTTGGTTTAAAGCTGTAAATAAAGGGTTTTTTGGCGATCACAACGGATCCAAAACATCTGGAGACGGACCCACCTGGGTCCAGGACACCAATCCAAACTTGAATCTTCAACCCAACAAAAGGATACGCGCATGGCTGCTCGCAAGACTGCTGCTAAAAAGAAGGCTCCCGCCAAAAAGGCTGCCGCCAAGAAAGCTCCGGCCAAGAAGGCGGTGAAGAAAGCCGCTCCGGGCAAGGTAAAAGCAATCAAGGAACGGTACAGCAAGACCCAGCTTCTCACTCACCTGGCGGAAAGCACTGAGCTGTCACGCAAGCAGGTTTCTTCGGTGCTGGACGAGTTGACCAGCGTGATCGAAGGCCATATCTCCAAGCGTGGCGCCGGTGAGTTCGTTCTGCCCGGCCTGTTCAAGATCCAGACCGTGAAGAAGCCGGCTCGCAAGGCGCGCAAGGGCATCAACCCCTTCACTGGCGAAGAGACCGTGTTCAAGGCCAAGCCTGCCAGCACCCAGGTCAAGATTCGCCCCCTGAAGAAGATGAAGGAAATGGCCGGCTAAAACGCCGTTCCGGCTCCACTCAGCAAAAGCCCCTGGCGCCGCCAAGCGTCAGGGGCTTTTTGCATCTGGTCCGCCTGCGGATGGAGCACCGCCCCCTCAGGCCTGCTGAAAATCCTCCCCCGCCAGGGCACTGCGCAGCCGGTGAACCAGTGCCTCCAACTCTTCGGGCCGATAGGGCTTGGCCTCCACTGCCCCCCACACCGGCCCCGGCCATGCCGGATCACTCCGAAACCGCGCCACATGATGCACGTGTAATTGAGGCACAACGTTGCCCAGTACGGCTACATTCATTTTGTCGGGCACAAAAAGATCCACCATCACCTCGGCAAGATGTGAGGACTCCTTGATCAGCTGGATCTGATCCTCATCGGCGAGATGATGGATTTCCCGAACCGCCTCGCCGTGGGGCACCGGTTGATCGGTATCCCGAACCGCCTCCCGGCGGGGCACCAGGATGCACCAGGGGTAGTTGGCGTCGCGGCTCAGCAGCACCAGGCTCAGAGGGAACTGGCCAAGAATCACCGTATCCTTCTCCAGTTGGGGGTCCAGCGCGAACATGTCGCCTCCTGTCATTCGTTTATTGTCAGAATTGTGGGTCGACTCCCCACATGCGGGGCTAAAAAAAAGCGGTCGATCACCGTAGAATAGCCCTCTAATTCTTCCATAGACAATCTGAGACCGGATCTTATGCGAGCCAGCCGCTATTTAATCGCCACCCTCAAGGAAACTCCCGCGGACGCGGAAGTGATCAGCCATCAGTTGCTTCTACGCGCCGGCATGATCCGCAAGCTTGCCGCCGGCCTCTACAACTGGCTGCCGCTTGGCTTGCGTGTGCTGCAGAAAGTGGAAAACATCGTGCGCGAGGAGATGAACCGATCCGGTGCACTGGAGGTACTCATGCCGGTCGTGCAGCCGGCGGAGCTCTGGGAGGAATCGGGCCGCTGGGGGCAGTTTGGTCCCGAGCTGTTGCGCATGCAGGATCGTCACGAGCGGCCGTTCTGTCTTGGCCCCACCCACGAGGAAGTGATCACCGAGCTGGCCCGCAACGAACTGAACAGCTACAAGCAACTGCCGGTGAATTTCTACCAGATCCAGACCAAGTTCCGGGACGAGCGGCGCCCCCGCTTCGGCATCATGCGCGCCCGGGAATTTCTGATGAAGGACGCCTACTCCTTCCACCTCACTGAGGAGAGCCTGAAGGAGACCTACGAACTGATGCACCAGACCTATTGCAGGATCTTCGATCGCATCGGCCTGGAATATCGCCCGGTACTGGCGGATACCGGTGCCATCGGCGGTTCCGGCTCCCATGAGTTCCACGTTCTGGCCGAGAGCGGTGAAGATGCCATCGCCTTCAGCACCGAAAGTGATTACGCGGCCAATGTGGAAAAGGCTGAAGCCCTCGCACCGCAAGCCGCACCGCAGGCCACCCGGCCGATGTCGGAGGTCGCCACACCGGCGCAACACACCATCGAGGAGGTAAGCACGTTCCTCAAGGTGGAGCCCACTGCAGTGGCAAAGACCTTGATCGTATTGGGCGAAGAAGACGAAAGCGGCCAGCAGGGACTGATCGCCCTGGTCCTGCGCGGAGACCACGAGCTCAACGCTGTTAAAGCCGAGAAGCTTGAAGGCGTGGCCGCCCCGCTCACCTTCGCATCGGAGCAGCAGGTGAAAGATGCTCTGGGCTGTGGCATTGGCTCCATCGGCCCGGTAAACCTGGGCATTCCCGCCATCGTGGACCGCAGCGCGGCCGCGCTCAGCGACTTTGTCTGCGGCGCAAACAAGGACGGCTACCACCTCCAGGGCGTGAACTGGGGCCGGGACGTGGAAACGAAGCGAGTGGAAGATCTGCGCAATGTGGTGGCCGGCGACCCGAGTCCCGACGGCAAGGGTGTATTGGAGATCAAGCGCGGAATTGAAGTAGGTCACATTTTCCAGCTGGGTACAAAATACAGCGAAGCCATGAACGCCAAGGTGCTGGATGAGAACGGCAAGGAGCAGGCCATGACCATGGGCTGCTACGGGATCGGTGTATCGCGCATCGTGGCAGCAGCCATCGAGCAGAACCACGACGAGCGGGGCATTATCTGGCCCGCCTCCATCGCACCCTTCCAGGTGGCGCTGGTTCCCATCAATATGCAGAAGTCTCCCGCCGTCGCCGAGGAATGCGAACGACTCTACGAGCAACTGCAATCAGCCGGATACGAAGTCCTGTTCATGGATGACCCCAAGGCCCGGCTGGGCGCGACCCTGGCGGACATCGAGTTGATGGGGATTCCGCACCGGGTGGTTGTGGGCGATCGCGGCCTGGAAAAGGGCTGCGTGGAGTACCAGCACCGCCGCGAAGGCGAGAAAAAGGATGTACCAGTGGCAGACTTGCTACACTTGCTGGAAACGTCCAGTAACTAGGCGCTCCATGGCTACACCCGCCACTCTGAAAACCCTCCTCTGCCGTATTGTGCTATGCGGGGTACTGCTGTGCGCCGCAGGCGCCGTCAGCGCGGAACCACCGGCGCCCACAGTAGACCCGGAACTGCGATCGCTGCTTAAAAAAGCGATCGCCGACAGCGACAGTTTCGAAGATCGCTTTGACGCGGAAGTGTGGTTAATGAGCAAATCGGACCGCCTGGCCCGGTTCATCAAGGACCCCGAGAATCGCCTGCACCTGCTGCGCAACGTTCACCGGGCTGCCACCCAGGCGGGCCTGCAGCCGGAGGTGGTGCTGGCGGTTATTGAGGTGGAAAGCGCGTTCGATCGCTTTGCCGTGTCCCGGGCGGGCGCCCTCGGCATCATGCAGGTGATGCCCTTCTGGAAAAACGAGATCGGCCGCCCCGACGACAACCTGATCGACCTGGAAACCAATCTGCGCTACGGCTGCACCATCCTCAAATACTATCTGGACAAAGCCGAAGGCCGCATCGCCGAGGCTTTGGCCCGCTACAACGGCAGCTACGGACAGTACTGGTACCCGGAACGGGTGATGGTGGCCTGGCAGAAGAATTGGCGGTGAGGACCACCCGTCTCTCACCCATAAGCCTTGCGCACTTCCTCAGCCAATATCGCAATTCCCTGACGGACCACTCCCGGGTCCTGGCTGTAGGTCAGGCGGATGCATTCGCGCCGGTGGGGCCAGTCCTCCTGCAGGCCGACGAAGAAGCTTTCGCCCGGCAGGATCAGCACACCTCGCTGCTTGAGGCGCTCGTAGAGTTCGCGACTGGTGATGGGCAGGCCTTCAAACCAGAGCCAGAGGAAGATGGCCCCCTCGGCCTTGTGAATCCGGTAAGGCAGGCCCGCCAGATCCTGGTGGATCCATTCCATCGCCCGTTGCACCGCTTCCCTGTAGAAGGGGCGGATGATCTCACTGCCGAGCCGCAGCACTTCGTTGTCCCGCAGCATTTCCTTGGCGATCGCCGGCCCCAGGTTGCCGCAGGCCAACGCCAGAATGGTGTTGGCCCGAGTAAAAGCCTGGATCACGTCTTCGTCCGCCACTACGATGCCGGTGCGCGCTCCCGGCAGGCCCAGTTTTGAAAGGCTAAGCACTAAAATGGTGTTGGGAGACCAATAGGGCTTTGCCTCCGTGAAGATGATGTTTGGGAAGGGTGTACCGTAGGCTCCATCCACAATGAAGGGAATGTCCTTCTGCTCCGCAAGAGAGGCCAGTTGTTCCACCTCCCTGTCCGTCAGCACGTTGCCCGTAGGATTGGTGGGGCGGGAAATGCAAATGAGCCCCGCGTCTGCAGCAACGGAGAACTGATCGAAGTCCACGCGGTACTTGAAGCTGTGTTCGTCAAGATATTCGATCGAGGGGCGACTCGCCCGGAAAAAATCCTCCGAAAATCCCACATCTTCATAGCCGACGTACTCGGGGACCAGGGGAAGCTGTACCCGCTTGAAGCCGTTGTTGCTGTATTCGCCAGCGAAAAGATTGAACAGGACGGAAAATGCTGATTGGCTGCCGTTGGCAACGGCAATGTTGCGGGCGCTTAGTTTCCAACCGAATTGATTGGACAGCAACAACGCGATGCCTTCGAGAAATTCGGGGTCGCCCTGGGGTGACTGGTATACCCCAAGCATCCGGTGAACCTTTTCCTCGTCTCTTAGCACATGGTGCAAGGCATTTTGAAAAATTGCCTCGGCCGCGGGAATCCGTGCGGGATTGCCGCCGCCCATGAACAACAAGTCAGGGTTGACCGTCAGCGCTTCTCCGAGATCATCCATGAGGGACACTGTGGCTGACTCTGCGCAGAACTTCTGACCAAACTTTGATAAATGCATCTTCGCCCCCATATGGGTTTGTCGGGCTGTTGAAGTTCGCAGTGCGGGGCTGTCCTTTCCTTGCAGCCGATGGACTCAAACCGGTTTACCGGCCCGGACTAAAGCCCGCCCAGCACGGAATTTGCTTTTCGCGGCTGGGAATCTAAAATGCGCGCCACCGGGGAATTTCACGACCCGGCGTCCGCAAAATTCTATCATGTTGCTACCGGTTATCCGAAACACTGTCGGCCGAGCACATCGACTAACAATTTGATTTGAGCGTCTACACGCCAGGCTCCGCAACGGGCCAACTCTCGTCACCCACGAAATGCGGCAGCTGGCTTCTGCGGCTTGAGCGTGGACGGCGCGCGCATCTCAGCTGATCCTTTGATCGGCTGGGCGGCCGGCTTATCAGACGAGGTTAGGAGATCTATGAAGCTTGTAGACGACCAGTACCCGACCCGACTGCAGAATGCAGGCGAACGCTTTCCAAGGCTTGATCCAGTAGTGTGGTCGCAAGGCGGCCGACGCCGCACGGGCCCGCTCAGTGCAGAGCAACTCGCCGATTATGAGCAGAACGGGTTTCTCGTTTTCGACTCATTTTTTTCCGAGCAGGAAGCACAGGCCTTTCTCAAGGACCTGCGCGAATACGGTGAGGACCCGGAGTTCAAGCGCAAGGAACAGGTCATTACCGAACCCACCTCCCAGGACATTCGCTCCATCTTCGGAGTCCACAACATCTCCGAACGTTTCGATCGCCTGGTTCGCAGTGACCGCCTCCTGGAACTGGCGGACCAACTGCTCGGCAGCGATGTCTACATTCACCAATCGCGAATCAACAAAAAGCCCGGATTTACCGGCAACGGTTTCAACTGGCATTCGGACTTCGAGACCTGGCACAGCGAAGACGGCATGCCCCGGATGCGCTGTTTCAGCGTGTCCATCCTGCTGACGGAGAACAATCCCTACAACGGTCCGCTGATGCTGGTACCGGGCTCGCACAAATGGTTTATCCCCGCCCAGGGAACCACGCCGCCCGACAACTGGAAAGAATCACTCAAGGTGCAGACCATCGGTGTTCCCTCTCAAAAGGATCTGCGGGAGATTGTTACCAACAACGGAATCGTTGCTCCCCAAGGGCCCCCGGGAACCATGATCCTGTTCGAGTGCAATACATTGCATGCCTCCGCCAACAACCTGTCGCCCTGGCCACGCAGCAATCTGTTTTTTGTGTACAACAGTGTGGAAAACCGTTTGCACGCGCCCTACTGCGGGACGAAGCCTCGCCCCGAATTCATCGCTACCCGGGCACAGCAGGGCTGGGAAGGACTCGCTGAAGGACAAGGGAATCAACGGAAGGCGGCGAACGGCTAGACGGGCCGGGGAGATCCGGCTCGCTGATCGGGCACGAACTGCCTGTTTGATCGTGGAGGGTTTGCGGCCATGCGCCGCAAACCCGGGTCCGCGTCCGGGATGTCAGGCATTGGACGAAGAACTCACAAACTCCTGCAAGGCGTTCAAATCCACCGGTTTGACAAAATGTTCGTCGAAACCGGCGGCTCGAGTCCTCTCCCGGTCCGCGGGTTGGCCGTAGCCCGTCAACGCCGCCATTACCGCCCCGCGGGTGTCGGGGTTTGCACGCAGGCGGCGCGCGAGTTCGTAGCCGTCCATTCCCGGCAAACCGATGTCGAGGAGGATGACTTCCGGCTGGAACTCACCGGCAAGCTCCAGTGCGCTTGGCCCGTCCTGAACGCTCGCCACCTGGTGGCCGGCCAATTCCAGCAGCAGCACCATGGTCTCGGCCACGTCTTCGCTGTCTTCCACCAGCATTACACGCCGCGCCTCGTCACTGTGCGAACCGGCGGGGGAAATCCTGGCGGCCGGGGCGGGTTCTCTCCGGCTCAGCGGCAAACTCACCTGAAACTCCGCGCCGCGGCCAAGCCCCGCGCTGCGCGCTTCAATTTGCCCGCCGTGCAACTCAACCAGGTTCTTCACGATGGTCAACCCGATCCCCAACCCGCCCTCGGAGCGGGCCAACCCCCGTTCCGCCTGGCCGAAGAGGTCGAAAATTCGGTCAAGCACATCGGCACTCAGGCCTATCCCGTTATCTTTCAGCAGGAGTTCGGCGCGTTCGCCCTGGCGGAACAGCTGCAACAGGATGCGGCCGCCGGGATCCGTGTATTTTGCTGCGTTGGTAAGCAAGTTGATAATGATCTGTTCCAGCCGGACCGGATCGCCGAAGACAATCAGAACCTCATCAGGGAGTTCGAGGCTGACGGAGTGGTTCTTTTCCGCCATGACGCCACGCACGCTCTCCAAAGCGTGCTCCACAATGAGGCTCAGGTTTACTGGCTCCCGCGCCAGTTCCACGAGCCCCCGGGTTATCCGTGACACGTCCAGCAAGTCCGCGACCAGGCCCCGCAACAAACTCGTCTGGCGATTGAGCATGCGGATATAACGGCAGGATTGCTCGTCGGCCCGCTGGTGCTCCAGCAGATGCACCGCGTTCCCAATTGCCGCGAGCGGGTTGCGCAGCTCATGGGCGAGCATGGCGAGAAACTCGTCTTTGCGTTGGTCACTTTCCCGCAACGCGGCATCGGCCCGCGCTCGCTCCACGGCGGCCCAGGTGCGGTCGGTAACGTCACGGACGAAGCCCGAGTCGCTGGCAGTCAGCATGCGCGAGTGCCGGAACTGGACGTAAAATATGGCCACCAGCCGTCCGCTGGAAATTACTGGCACATTGACGAAAGCCCGAACCTCCCAGGCAAGGAAATTGTCGGCTGCAGCCGGCGGCACCCGCGGGTCCGTCTCCACGTCGTTCACAATCACCACACGACCGTCGCGCAGGGAGTCGGCGAAGCCGGTCCAGTAATCCTCCAGACGAACCGGCTCCACTACAGTGTTCACTCCCTCGGCCACCCACTCCTGCCCCGCATCCATGCGTTGCTGCTCATCGTGCACCGCCCCGTAGCCGGCGCGAATCGCCCCGAGTGTGCGCCCCACGATTTCCGCCGCGGTGCGGGCAATCGCCGCCGGGTCGGTGAGGACTCGCAGGCGGTCGCCCAACTCCACCAGCGCGTCCTGCCGGGCTCGGGTGGCAATTCGGTCACTGATGTCGCGGAAATAAACGGTGAGGCCGCCGTCGTCCATGGGGTAGACGGAAAGCTCAACCCATTGGCCGGTCACCGGTGACAGGGTTTCGGACCGCACCGCTTCCCTGCCGTTCGCTGCGGCATCCTGGTACTGAAGAACCTCATGGCCCCGGGTCTGGGGAAACACTTCATCATAGCGGCGGCCGAGCATTGCGGATTTGGAGCGCTTGAAATAAGCCTCAGCCTGCTTGTTCACGTAGGTGAAGCGCCGCTGCGGGTCCAGGACGTAAACACAATCGGCAATGCTCTCCAGAATGGAACTGGCGTGGCGATATACCCGGCGAAGCTCCTCCTCCACCGATGCGCGCTCCACTGCCGCCCAGGTCTGCTCCGCCGTTTCCTCAATCAGGGACACCTCGGCAGGAGTCCAGTCGCGGGTGTGGCTTTGCTGAACGACGAGCAAAGCAACGAGCCGGTCGTCCTTCTTCAAGGGAATGGAAACGTAGGCCTCAATCATCAAAGCGGCGGTTCGCTCCTGCTCCAGTTCGGTCAGGCGCGGCTCCTGCTTTACATCGGATACAACCAGCGTTTTTCCGCGGCGAAGCTCTTCCACCACCAGGGGCCCATAATCGTCGAGCGCATATCGCCCCGCCATGGAGGGAGCGTCGGCGCAATAGTCCGCGCTGACCACGCCGCTGTGGCCGTCCTCATCGAGCTTCAGATAGAACACGCGATTCGCTTGCAAGTGCCGCCCCAGCACCCGGACAGCTTCCAACTGGATCTGCTCGGGATCGGCCAGGGGGCGCAGACGCTGGGCCATCTCCAGACGGAACGAAGCCGCCGCCGCCATGTCCCGGCGCCTCTGCTCCTCCAGCTTGCGGTCGGTGATGTCGGTAAACAGAATAGCCACCCGGTTGAGCTCCGGCGCATCGATCGGGAATGCCCGCACGTCGAACCAGCGGCCTTCCAGAGCGGGGACGTGATTTTCGAAACGCATTTCCCGGCCCGTTCTGGCCACCTCGCCCACTTTGTCCAGCCGATGCTGATCGGTTCCCAGCCCTACAGATCGCATGGTCTTGCCGGTAACGCCGGTCAGACCAGTTTGACGCTCGAAGGCGGGATTGACTTCCAGGAAGGCATAATCAAAGGGACGCCCCTGTTCGTCGAAGTAGAGCTCGACGACACAGAAACCTTCATCAATGGACTCGAATAAACGACGAAAACGCTCGCCGCATGCCCGTGATGCCTGTTGAGAGTCGGCCGCCGGGGCGGTCGGACCAGATCGGGAGGTTGCCTGCACGTTCACGCTTATATTGGAGTTGAGTTGAAATTGTCGCCGCACACGACGGCTGAACTGTTGTGCTGCGCGCCGGATGGGAACTAAAGACGCCGGCGATCCCTGGGAGTTCCGGAAATAACCCCAACGGTTCCGTCGGCACAACAATATGAGAGACAAAAAAAACCCCGGCTTGTGCCGGGGTTCTTGTTGTGCTGGACCTTGAAGGCTTATGCGTTTTCCTTCGCCCAGTCAGCGAAGCTCTTGCCCTCTTTCGCCAGTTTCTCCAGCAGCGGCGCAGGCTCCTTCCAGGTGTCACTTCCGAGCTGGTCCCGGAATTCGCAGATCCGGTCATAGACTTTCTTCAGACCCACCTGGTCCGCATAGAACATGGGGCCTCCTTTGGCGACCGGGAAGGCGTAGCCGTAGAGGTAGACGATGTCGATATCACTGGGTCGCTGGGCAATGCCCTCCTCCAGCACTTTCGCGCCTTCGTTGACCAGACCATAGATGCAGCGCTCGACGATTTCCTCGCTGCTGATCTCGCGACGCTCCACACCGAGTTCCTTTGCGGTTTTCCCAATGATTTCGAGCACTTCGGGATCTTCCTGTCGGGCCCGGGTTTCGGGATCGTACTTGTAGTAGCCCTTGCCTGCTTTCTGGCC
This sequence comes from Gilvimarinus sp. F26214L, assembly GCF_054401055.1. Taxonomy (NCBI): domain Bacteria; kingdom Pseudomonadati; phylum Pseudomonadota; class Gammaproteobacteria; order Cellvibrionales; family Cellvibrionaceae; genus Gilvimarinus; species Gilvimarinus sp. F26214L. The sequence goes on from NZ_JBTIYG010000020.1 coordinate 13,753, forward strand.
GAGGCGACCCGCTTCCACGAGGATATCGGCGATTTTGTAGGATTTGGGATCGCCCTTTTCTTCCTCGGACAGACCCTGACGCGCCTTGTAGCCGATATCCAGACCCGCCAGGTCGCCCATGGCGATGGGACCCATGGCCATGCCGAAGCCTTCCAGCGCGTCATCGATCTGCTTCGGCGTTGCACCTTCGATCAGGCACAGCTGGGCTTCACGACCATAGTTGCGCAGCATGCGGTTACCGATAAACCCGTAGCAAACCCCCGCCAGAACCGGGACCTTGTTGATCTTCTTGGCCAGCTTCATCACTGTCGCCACAACATCGTCAGCGGTTTTCGCGCCACGGACGTTTTCCAGCAGCTTCATAACGTTGGCCGGGCTGAAGAAATGCATGCCCACCACGTCTTCGGGGCGCTTGGTGGCGGTCGCGATTTCGTCAAGGTTCTGGTAGGACGTGTTGGACGCGAGAATGCAGCCGGGCTTGCACGCGGCGTCCAGCTTTGCGAACACCTCTTTCTTGATGTCGAGGTTCTCGAATACCGCTTCGATCACCAGGTCCACGTCATTCAGCTCGTCATAGCTGGTGGTTCCGCTCAGAAGGCTCAGGCACTTCTGAACCTGCTCTTCGCTCATCTTGCCTTTGCTGGCGGTGATCTTGTAGTTCTTTTCGATGATGCCTATTCCGCGCTGCAGGGCTTCGTCGTTGATTTCCACCATCACCACGGGAATGCCAACATTCATGAAGTTCATGGCGATGCCGCCACCCATGGTGCCGCCGCCGATGATGGCGACTTTCTTGATATCCCGCACCGGCGTGTCCTTGGGCAGGCCCTTGACCTTGGCCGCTTCGCGCTCAGCAAAGAAGGCGTGACGCATGGCTGCGGATTCGGGCGACTGGACCAGCTCCATGAACAGCTCGCGCTCCTTCTTCAGGCCCTCGTCCATGGGCAGGTTCACCGCCGCTTCCACACAGGTCACGATGCGGTCCGGTGCGATTTGTCCCCGGGCGCGCTTGGCCAGTTGGGCACGCTTTTTCTCGAAGAACCCTTCGGGAATCGAAGCGGGGTCAATAGTGATGTCACGCACGCGCTTGAGCGGGGCGTTCTGGGCCACCAGCTCCTGGGCATAGGCGATGGCTTCCGCTTCCAGGTTGTCTCCGGCCAGAACCTGGTCGACCAGGCCCGAGTCCGCGGCTTTTTTCGCGGGAATCGGGTTGCCGGAGGTCATCAGGTCCAGAGCCGCTTCAACACCCATCAGGCGCGGTGCACGCTGGGTACCGCCACCACCGGGCAGAATGCCGAGCTTCACTTCCGGCAGACCCACTTTTGCGCTGGGCACTGCGCAGCGGTAGTGACAGGCCAGGGCCACTTCGAGGCCACCACCCAGTGCGGTGCCGTGAATGGCCGCAACAACCGGCTTGCTGGAGTTTTCCAGGTCCGCCAGCACGTCGGGCAGGGAAGGCGCCTTAGGCGGCTTGCCAAATTCGGTGATGTCCGCACCGGCGATGAAGGTTCGCCCTTCACAGAGAACCACCACGGCTTTTGATGCGTCCCCTTGCGCCTGGGCGAGGGATTCGGTCAGACCCTGACGCACAGCTTGCGACAGAGCATTGACGGGTGGATTGTTTACTTTGATGACGCCGATGTCACCTTGCAGTTCATAAGTTACGGCAGACATATTTCATCCTATGTTATTGATGGCTATAAATCCGGTTGATAGAAGATTCAGAAAGAAGTGCAGAGCGGGATCAGCGCCCGACGTTGGGCCTCGTCGATCCAGGGCGCTGGCCCCGATCAGTAACGGTTACCCTTCAGATCCTGGCAGCCGCTTTCTCCAGGACAAAGATGCGCAGGATCACTGCGATGCGTAAGGCTGGGGTCGTGCCTCCAATTCGGCTGACTACTCTTTCAGCAGCCCCGAAGCGGGCGGTATTCTATCAAATCTGAGCCGGCGGTACAGAGGTGGTGCCGCCGGCCCCGATGGAGGCATTGAGGCAAGGACCGCCGCTATGCAAACTCGACTGTCAGCGGGAAGTTTTCCAACTCGGTCCGCGCCTGCGGCTCCCGTGCCGGGTCCGCAAGCCGGACTCGAGCGATATGCCCGCGGGATTTTTCGTAGCGACTCTCCACTACGGCCTCGATTCCCTGCTGCTGCAGGCACTCGGACAGAACGCTGTTGATCGCCCGATTGCGCAATTCAGGTTTGAAGATTTTGCCCACGGCGGTCAGTGGCATCTCGTCAATCAGTTCGATACGCTTGGGCACCGCCGCCGCTTCCTGGATCGATTGCTCGCAGTGCGCGAGGAGTTCGGATTCGTCCACTTTGCCGCGAAATTGCGGCTTCAACTGAACATACGCCACCGGCAACTCGCCTGCGTACAGGTCCGGCTGGCCGACGGCAACCACTTGCGCCACCGCCGGATGTTTGGCAAGGGGCTCCTCGATCAGCGCGGGGTCAATGTTATGCCCGCCGCGAATGATGAGGTCCTTCGCCCGACCCGTGAGGGTGACAAAGCCGTCCGCGTCCATGAACGCGAGATCACCGGTGATAAACCAGTCTCCATCCGCCCAGGCCTCGGCGTTGTCCTCCGGGTTCAGATAGCCCTTGAAAACGTGCGGGCCGCGCACGATCAGCACCCCTGATTCATTCGGTTCACAATCGCGGACGATGTGTGTGCCCTCCAGCATCACCGTGCGCACCTCGGTATAGGGGAAGCGCGTCCCGACGCTGCCCTCCGGGCCGGGTGACTCGGCCCGCTGCCGGGTCATGATGCAGGTGGTTTCTGTCATCCCGTAACCATTGGTGACCCGCACCCCGTACCTGGCCTCGAAATCCCGCCGGAGTTGCTTGGGTAGCGGTGAGGCCCCCGAGCCCACATCTTCCAGCGCGCTCAGGTCCGCATCTCCGGTGGGCACCTGCATCAGCGCTGCAAGGATGGTGGGTACGGATGCAAAGGCCTTCACCCCGAAGCGTCCAGCGTGATGCCACCAATTCTCCAAAACATTGGGATTGCGAAAGCCCTCCGGCGTCATGATGACGATGGTGCGGCCTGCATAAAGGGTGGCAATCCCCGCGGCGATCAACCCGTAGATATGGAACATGGGGAGGGCCGACATGCTGACCAGGCGCCCGTTGGCCCGGACCAGGTGCTCAATCATCTGGCTGACCACCGCAATATTGCGGTGCGTCACCTGAGCGATCTTGGGGTGTCCTGTGGTGCCGCCCGTATGGAAGTAGGAGGCCACCTCTTCGCCCTGAATCCGGCGCGCGGTGAGCAGACGATCGTGCGGTTGTGCCGCTACGCTGGTATCGAAGTCCAGTACCTGCAGCGGACCATCAAAAGGCTCTGCCGGTTCGGTATACCCTTCGACGTTTACCAGCATCAGGGTCTCCAGGCCTGGAAGAGCCCCGGTGATGCGCTGCAGCTTCGGCCAGAACTGGGGATCATGACGCAAGGGTGCGGTGGTAATCAGTACCCTGGCCCCGGTGGTCCGCATGATCTGGATGATGTGTTCAGGCTCCAGCAAGGGGTTGATGGGGCTGGAAATACCCGCCACCTGACAGCCCCAGGTCACGTAATGGCTGTGCAGCGTGCTGGGCAGCATGATTGCGACCGCGTCCCCGGCCCGGACACCCAGCTCGTGAAGTGCGTTGGCAGTCTGGGTGACCCGCTCAAAAACCTGACGAAAACTGAGGTCCAGAGGCGCTTCGTCCCGTTCGCCTGTCAACAGAAAGCGCAGCGCAAGGTCTTCTCCATAATTCGCTGCCGCCGCCTCCAGCACCTGATAGCTGGTTTGCAGGGGATAACGTTCATCGAGCGACTGCTCGCTCTCATAGACCTCCACATCGTGCAGGGTGTTGATCAGCGGAGCTTGGGCGTGGGGCACATAGGCGTTTTCCATATTGGTCCTCTCTCAGCTATCTTTGTTGTTATTCAACTATCGGTGAGTTGTGTTTGAAGTGCATTGAGGTGGATCATTGGAGCAACTGAAGGCAACGGTATAGCATTGGGACCGGCCCAACCAGAGTAAAATCACAGCTTCCGGTCCCGATCCAGTATCCAGCCGGGGCTGGCAAGACCGCCGGGTCGCATTGCGGCGCACGTGTTCCACTATGCGGAACCCTGTGGTATGGTTGGCACCCGACTTTACCCGTCCCGGGTCAGCCACAGGCCAGTCGCCGCATTTCGAGTAGTCACCGCCGCAGGCCCGCCATAGCAGCGATACGGCGCGCGGCCCAACAATTCATGTAGTAAGAGGTTGCTTTAGATGATTCGAGACCAGGAATTTCTCAATCAGATCCTGGACACGGTCTCGCGTTTCGTGCGCGAGCGCCTGGTTCCCCTGGAAACACAGGTCGCCGAGGAAGGCAAAATCCCCGACGACGTGGTGCAGGAAATGAAGGATCTGGGCTTTTTCGGTCTGACCATCCCCGAAGAATACGGCGGCATGGGTCTGACCATGGAGGAAGAAGTCCTGGTCGCCTTCGAACTGGGCCGCACCTCGCCCGCCTTCCGCTCCCTGATCGGCACCAACAACGGCATCGGCTCCGCGGCCATCGTGTTCGACGGTACCGAGGAGCAGAAACAGAAATACCTGCCCCTCTACGCAAGCGGGGAAACCATCGGCTCCTTCTGTCTGACCGAGCCGGATGTGGGCTCCGATTCCGCCTCGGTGAAAACCACCGCCGTGCGCGATGGCGATCACTACATCATCAACGGGACCAAGCGCTTCATTACCAACGCCCCCCGCGCCGGCACATTTACCGTAATGGCCCGCACCAACCCCGAGATCAAGGGTGCGCGCGGCGTATCCGCATTTCTGGTGGATTCCAGCCTCCCGGGCATCACCCTGGGTCCGGTCGACAAGAAGATGGGCCAGGCCGGCTCCACCACCAGTGACGTCATTTTTGAAAATTGCCGGGTTCCGGCTGATGCGCTGATCGGCGGCAAGGAAGGCGAAGGCTTTATCACCGCCATGAAAGTGCTCGATCGCGGACGCCTGCATATTTCCGCAGTCAGCGTCGGCGCGGCCGAACGCCTGATTGAAGACGCACTGCGCTTCGCCATGGAGCGAAAGCAGTTCGGCAAGCCGATTGCCGAACATCAACTGATTCAGGCCATGTTGGCGGACTCCAAGGCGGAAGCCTACGCAGCCCGTTGCATGGTGCTGGAGGCCGCGCGCAAGCGCGACCAGGGCCACCAGATCAGCACCGAGGCCTCCTGCTGCAAGCTGTTCGCCACCGAAATGGTTGGCCGAGTGGCGGATCGCGCGGTGCAAATCCACGGGGGTGCCGGCTACATTTCCGAGTATGCGGTTGAGCGTTTCTACCGGGACGTCCGGCTGTTCCGCTTGTATGAAGGAACTTCCCAGATTCAGCAAATTGTTATCGCGCGAAACATGGTGCGCGACGCCAGTTAACACACTCAGGAGAGCGTCATGAACGTTGATTTTTCCGAAGAAGAATTGGCCTTCCAGGAGGAAGTCCGGCAATTCATCAAAGAAAAGTACCCCAAGCACATTCAGGAGAAGGTCCGTAACGGCCTGCATGTGGAGAAGGAAGACTGGGTCGAATGGCAGAAGATCCTGAATGAAAAAGGCTGGGCGGCCGTGAACTGGCCCGTCGAGTACGGCGGCACCGGTTGGACTCCCACCCAGAAATACATCTGGGCCAATGAGTGCGCCAAGAACCACGTGCTGGAAGTCATGGCCTTCGGCATGAAGATGGTGGCCCCGGTAATCTATACCTATGGCAGCGAGGAGCAAAAGCAGCGCTTCCTGCCCGACATTCTCGCCAGCAATGTCTGGTGGTGTCAGGGCTACTCCGAGCCTAACGCCGGCTCCGATCTGGCGTCCCTGCGCACAACTGCCGTCCGGGACGGCGACGACTACATTGTCAACGGCACCAAGACCTGGACCACTCTCGGCCACTATGCCGACTGGATTTTCTGCCTGGTTCGTACCGGCGCGCCGGATGAGAAAAACCAGACTGCCATCAGCTTCCTGCTGATCGACATGAACACTCCGGGAATCACCGTGTCGCCGATCATCACCCTGGACGGCCGCCGCGAAGTGAACGAAGTGCATTTCGAGAACGTGCGTGTTCCCGCCGAGAACCTGATCGGCCAGGAAGGTCGTGGCTGGACTTACGCCAAATTGCTGCTGACCCACGAGCGCACCAACATCGCCCGGGTGGCCCATTCCAAGGTTCGTCTGGAGCGTCTGAAAGCGCTGGCCGCCGAGACCAGCAATGGCGGACCGGCTCTGATCGACGACCCCGCGTTCAAACAGAAGGTCGCGGATGTGGAGATCGACCTGCTGGCTCTGGAATACACCGAGCTGCGAACCCTGGCGGCGGTAAGCACGGGTCAGGCTCCGGGACCAGAATCGTCCATCCTCAAAATCAAGGGTACCGAGGTGGCACAGGCCATTGATGAACTCTACGTCGAAACCGCCGGTTACTACTGCCTGCCGTTTGTCAAAGAGCAGTTCGAGTACGGCTTTGAAGGCGAACACGTCGGCCCCGGCAGCGCCTGTAACGCGGCTCCTCATTACTTCAACAACCGCAAGATTTCCATCTACGGCGGAAGTAACGAGATTCAGAAGAACATTATCTGCAAAGCCGTACTGGGACTCTAAACGAGCCGCGGCCTGACACCTAATTACGTGGAGAAACAGTGATGGATTTTTCCTACAGCGAAGAACAACAGATGCTTCGCGACAGTATCGCGAAGTTTATCAATCAGGATTACGACTTTGACACGCGCCGCAAGATCGTCGAAAGCGAAGCGGGTTACAGCAAGGAGAACTGGAAGCTTTTCGCCGAACTCGGCTGGCTGATGGTTCCCTTCAAGGAAGAGGACGGCGGCCTCGGCGGCACAGCCGTGGACGTTGTGGGCCTGATGGAAGAACTGGGCAAGGGCATTGTGGTTGAGCCCATCCTGCCCACGGTCATCCTGGGCGGCGGCCTGATCGCCGAAGCGGGCAATGCGGAACAGAAGGAAGCGCTTCTGGGCTCTCTGATGGAGGGTAACCTGCAGTTGGCCTTTGCCTTTGCCGAGCCCCAGAGCCGGTACAATCTGGCGGATGTAGCGACCAAGGCCGAGAAGGTTGGCGACGGCTACAAGATCAATGGCCACAAGGCCGCGGTCCTGAACGGCAACAACGCGGACAAGATTATCGTGGCAGTGCGCACCAGCGGCGACCAGCGCGACCAGGACGGCATCAGTCTGTTGATTGTCGATGCGGACACACAGGGCCTGCACAAGCGCCCCTACGAAACCGTGGACGGCCAACAGGGCGCGGAGATCAGCTTCAAGGACGTGACCGTTCCCGCTGCGAACCTGCTCGGCGAAGAAGGCAAGGCTCTGCCAGCGATCGAAACAATCATTGACCGGGCTGCCCTGGCGGTTTCCGCCGAAGCGGTTGGTGCCATGGAAGTGACTTACAAGAAAACTGTTGAATACACCAAGACCCGCAAGCAGTTCGGTGTACCCATCGCGGTATTCCAGGCGCTGCAGCACCGCATGGCGGAAATGTTCATGGAGCACGAGCAGGCCAAATCCATCATGCTGATGGCGGCCATGAAGTGCGATTCCGCAGGTGGAGTTGACCGCAAAGCCGTTTCGGCAGCCAAAAGCCGTATCGGCAAAGCGGCTCGCCAGGTCGGCCAGGAAGCCATTCAGCTCCACGGCGGCATCGGTGTAACCGAAGAACTGGACGTAGGACACTACTTCAAGCGTCTCACGGCGATTCAGTTCATCTTCGGCAGCACGGATTACCACACCCAGCGATTTGCAGAGCTGTGATTCGTGAATCCGAGCTTCGCTGACAACAAAAAAGGGCTTCCCGAGGGAAGCCCTTTTTTGTTGGGGACATACCTGCCCACCCGACTCCGGCTCTTACGCTCTCAATAGCGGATAATCATCGCTTCGATATTGCGCACCATATTCTTCAACTGCGGAGCCACCTCACCGCAGAGATAGTCTTCGGACAGACGATAACGGGGTCCGCCGCAGTTAAAGGTATAGATGTGGCCCTCACCAAGAACCAGCGGGACCGAAACGCCGTTCACGTCCTTGTCCCATTCCCCAAATGAGGTGCAATAGCCTTTATCGGCGTACATCTGCAACTCCCGCTCCAGGCCTGCGCGAATCGCCGGCCAATCCCCGCCGGATTTCTTTTCGATGTAGCGAAGGAAGTAATCGCGTTCGTCCTCGGGCAGAGCAACCAGGTAGGCGCGGCCGGCCGCACTGGTGGCCATGGAGATGCGATCGCCGATTTCGTGGCGGAAGGTTTTGACCTTGCTGGGCGCGGAATATTCGATGTAGATCATCTCCAGACGATCACGGCCTGCAAGCCCCACGGCAGTGCCCGTGTTCTCCGCCAACTCTTCCATCAGCGGCCGGGCAATCTGGCGCACCGCGAGGTTGGAGACGTAGGCGTAGCCGAGGGCCAGGACCCCGCTACCCAACTGGTACTTCTCCAGACGCTCGGAGTAACTGAGGTATCCCAGTTTGGTCAGGGTATAGGTAAAGCGCGAGATGCTGGACTTCGGCAAACCGGTACGCTGAGCCAGCTCCTGGTTGCCGAGAAACCCATCCCCGGGTTTGAACGCACGCAACACGTCCAAGCCGCGGGCAAGGGCTTCAATGAACTTTCGATCCGGTTCCTCGCCTTTTTCGCGAGGCAGGCCACTGAGACTATTCATAGGAATTGCAGCTAATGATTTAGCCGCAATTATAAAGGAGTTTTCCGCTGAGACCGACCTTCGTGGGCAAGGATTAGCCCTCCTTGTCTCTTCTTTGCGTCTCTTCCCTGAAGAACGGCGAATCCAGGTCGGTACTTGTACAGGGCGGGATCGCGAGGCGCGCCGGGCACGGCCCCGACCCGCGGGACCGCGCCGGACATTACTATTGGCTGAGCGCTACCGCTTCTTCCGAATGGTCGCGGGCCAGCCAGGCCACGAGCAGCTTGATCTGGGCATCCGTCAGGCGCTCGCCAAAGGCCGGCATAACGCCCTGGCGTCCGCGGACAATGGAGGTCTTGACGGAATCCGGATCACCGCCATAGAGCCAACTGTCGTTGGCCAGATTCGGCGCACCCATCTGCGGGTTGCCCCGGCCGTCTGCACCATGGCATGCGGCGCAGTACTGACCAAAGATTGCACTGCCCGGATGAGAACGGCTCTCGTCAGTGTCCAGCTTGATGACGTAGTCCGCCACCTGGGCAACGCTTTCGCCATTCAGCACGCCTTTCCAGGCGACCATCTGCGCATTCCGACCCATGCGAATGGTGTGCTCGATGGCTTCCGGTGAGCCACCCCACTGCCACTCGTCGTCGGTCAGGTCGGGAAACAGCGCCGCCTGGCCCTTGGCGTCCAGGCCGTGACACATGGCGCAATTTCGTTTGAACACACCTTCCGCCGCGCTCATGTAGGCCGGGTCCGTTTGCAGTTCGGCCAGTGAACTGGCTGCTACCTTCTCCCGGTGCTCCGCAAATCGCACGGTGAATTCGCTGAAACTGGATTTGATCCTGCTGTCCTGGGACCACTCCAGGGCCCCCTTGTAGCTCCCCAGCCCGGGATAGAGCATGAGGTAGCCGGCTGTAAACACCAGCGCACAGAACAGAAACCAGAACCACCACATGGGCGGCGCCGCGTGGCCCTCTTCCATATCCCCATCCCAAACGGGGTGGGCGTCTTCGAACTTTTTCTCCTCCGCCTTTGCCCGCGAGGAGAAGTACACCGAGTACAGGAGCCAGATCAGGGCTGCGAGAGAAACGACGGTCAAGACAATGATCCAGCCGGACCAGAAATCGTTGGGCATATTAGCCATTGCTCAAATCTTCCACTTCATCGTTAAGGGGAATGGCCGAAGCCTGCTTCTGCTTTTCGTCGGAGCTCTTGTATCCGACCCAGACCACCAGGCAGACCATAAACAACATGACGAGCATGTCGCCGATAAATATGAACATTGTCATCAGCTTTCTCCGTGGGCGTGCATGTTGGGATCATCGCCGTGAGGACGATTGGTGCCCAGCATTTGCAGGTAGCGAATCAGGGCATCCATTTCGGTGAGTCCCTCCAGGTCAGCGGGCGCCGCGGCAATTTCCTCATCCGTGTAGGGATGTCCCAGCCCCTGAAGAACCTCCATCTTTGCCTGGATATCCCCCACGTTCCGGGCCTTGCGGTTTACGAGCCAGGGATAGGCCGGCATGATCGAGTCCGCTACCACCTTGCGAGGGTTGATCAGGTGCAGGCGGTGCCAGTCGTCCGAGTATTTCCCACCCAAACGGTGCAGATCGGGACCCGTTCGCTTTGAGCCCCACAGGAACGGGCGGTCGTAAACAAATTCGTCCGCACGTGAGTAAGGCCCGTAGCGCTCCACTTCCGCGATAAGAGGGCGCACCTGCTGTGAATGACACACCGAGCAGCCCTCACGAATGTAGATGTCCCGCCCGGTCAGCTCCACCGCGTCGTAGACCCGGGAGTACTCCGTCGCTGTTTTCAGGGAGTCCTGCATGATGCTGGGCAGCACCTGTACCAGACCTCCGATCGCCGACACCAGAAGGATGCCGAAAATAAGAAGGCCTGTGTTTTCCTCCAGTTTTCTGTGTAATGAAAAGCCGTTCATAACTTACACCTGATATGCGGGATCAACTTGGGGCGGCATCGCTCGCACCACCTTGCGCGCGCCCATAGTCATGAAGAGGTTGTAGGCCATCAGCGCGGTGCCGCTGAGGAAGATCATTCCGGCAATCAATCGCAGGCCGTAGTAGGAAGCCATGCTCGCCATGATGTCCACAAAGCCGTAGCGCAACTCGCCGATCTCATCCACGCTGAGCCAGAGCAGGCCTTGCGAAACACCCGCCGCCCACATCGCCATGATGTAGAGCATGGTTCCGGCCAGAGCGAGGTAGAAGTGAACATTGGCCAGGCGCACGCTATGCAGCGGCCGACCCGAAAGCTTGGGCACCAGATAGTAGAACGCCCCGTAGGTCACCATCGCGTTCCAACCCAATGCACCGGAATGCACATGGCCCACAGTCCAGTCAGTGAAGTGGCTGACCACGTTCACGGAGCGGATTGCCATCATGGAGCCTTCAAAAGTCGCCAGACCATAGAAGGCCAGAGAAAGAACCACAAACTTCAAAGCCGGGTCGGTTCGCAGTTTCTCCCAGGCGCCGCTTACAGTCATGATGCCGTTGATCATGGTCGCCCAGGATGGCGCCAACAGGATCACGCTCATCACCATCGCAGTCCCCTGGACCCACTCGGGGATGGAGTTGTAATGCAGGTGATGGGGGCCGGCCCAGATATAGCTGTAAGTGAAGGCCCAGAAGGCGATGATCGACAATCGATAGCTCCACAGGGGCTGGCCGGACATTTTCGGCAGGAAGTAGTAGTTCATGCCCAGGAAGCCACCGGTCAACAGGAAGCCCACGGCGTTGTGGCCGTACCACCACTGCACGATCGCGTCCTGCGCGCCTGCGAAGATCGAATAGGACTTGTCCAGAGTGACCGGAATAGCCAGATTGTTGACGATATGGAGCATGCCGATCACGATGATGAAGCCACCGTAGAACCAGTTGGAAACATAGATCGGCTTTATCTTGCGGCGGGCGATGGTTCCGAAGAAAACGACACCGAACGCCACCCACAGAACGGTGATGGCGATATCGAAGGGCCATTCCAGTTCGGCGTACTCCTTGGTGGACGTCCAGCCTGACAGCAGCGACAGCGCGCCCAGCGCCATCATGAGCTGCCAGCCGTAGGCGACGAACCAGGCCAGCCTTGGTGCAAACAGGGGCACCATGGAGGTGCGCTGTACCGTGTAAAATCCGGTGGCCATCAATGCGGAAACCCCGAAGCCGAAGATCACGCCATTGGTATGGACCGGGCGCAAGCGCCCAAAGGAAAGCCAGGGTGTGTCCAGGTTCAATTGCGGCCAGACCAGCTGAGCCGAGATATAAACACCGACTGCCATGGCCACCAGCGCCCAGAAAACTGAGAACTGCAGACAGGTCTTGACGATGTCGTCATGGTAGTGCGCGTTCGCTTTGTTCATTGATTCGCTCATTTGCCATTCGTCACTTGATTTAAACACCCAGAATGGGACCGATGCCGGCGGCCCACAAGGCGACGGTTATCCCCAGAAGGCTCACCGCCGCCACCAGCAGCCAGCCCACCAGAGATGAAGACATCAACATGCCCCGCTCCGGCGGGGTTTGCAGCACGATGGGAACGCCCTTGTAGAGGAGGTACATGCTCCAGATCATGGTGGGTATCAGCACCAGCACATTGAAGAAGATGTGCGGAAAAAGATGTGCGACGCTCGCCACGGCAAGCGGTGTTCCCACGATGGCCACCATCGCAAAATGGTGCCCAAGGGAAGTTCTCGCTCCGTAGGTTCCCGCAAACCACCGGCTGATAATCGCCGTACTGAAATAACCGAACAGGAGAAGGCAGAAATAGCCGATGCTGGCAATGGCCCGCGTTGTGGCCGGCAGGTACATGGGATCATTGGCGCCGATTCGCCAGCCGAAAAAGTGTCCGCCCAGCCACAGGAAAGTCGGCGGCAGCAGCAGTAACCACAGCGCATAGGAAAAGAGCACCTGACGCGGTGATATTTCGATTTCGGAAAGCGTATGGAACGTAGCAGTCGGCTTGAAGAGGGATCGGTAAGGCAGAGTTCTGGTCATGGTTTCAGTCTTGGTACCTCGTCCTTGCGGGTCGGTTAACGGAAAATGAAACAACTGTGTAGATCTTAACTTTCCACTGCTTGGCAGAGTAGGCAAATCACGCGTGAAGGCGACATAGATCAACTACTGTTTGCTGTTGTGCCTTTCTTCCAATTTCGCGCGCAACGCGTCCGCCGCGAGAACATTCGTCTCGAGGTTCAAGTGCCGAGCCGGGGTAAACGAGCTGGGCTGTTTGAATTGCCTCGGAGGGTTCTGGGGACAAGGGCTGCGCACTTCGATCTCATGTACAAGATAGCACTTATTCGTAGGTCCTGGGTTTAAATCACGAGCTCGGTTGATTTAGGTCAATTCACTTTTTTTGACCCGCCCTCTAACATCCTTGTGAACTCAATGGTTTTGCGGCCGCCCTCAACTGCAGTTTGGATGACGCAAGTCAACACGCGCGGTGCGCGGCTCATCTAGGCTGAGGCTGCTACCAAGGTTTATCTCATAGTCCGAGCCCCTACACGAGAAGCAACATGCACGTTCATCAACTGGCCAAATCTCTGAAAACCACGCCCGACACGGTGCGATACTACACGCGCATCGGGCTGCTAAGGCCCATCAAAGATAGTAACAACGCGTACAAGTGCTACGGAGACGAGGAACGAAAGCGTCTCCGTTTCATTCTCTGTGCCCGGCAGATGGGGTTCTCGGTGGACGAAATCGGCCAGATCCTGACGGAAGCCGAGAAGAGCGATACGCCCTGCCCGCAGGTGGCTGAGCTTCTTCAGCAGCGCCTGGAGGATATCCAGCAACGCCTGGCCCAGACTCTGTCGCTGCAGGACGTGCTCAGCGATGCGCTCAAGCAATGGCAGAGCTGCTCCAATCCGGCCCCGACCGGGGAGATGCTGAACGAGCTCATCGAAAATTTCGTGGACTGACGGGGCCTTCCCCCTTCAGCGCTCAGCTCCCGATCCCGCTCCTTTGGCGCAGCGCTACATGTTGACCTGAGTCAACTCGCCGGGGCGGGCCCTCATTACACTGGCCCCGAATTCCGCTTCGAGGGGCCTGCTCATGAAAGTCGGCGATTCCTGTGTTCGCGATGTGGTGTATGTGGAACCCAGCGCGAGCCTGTACAGCGTTGCTGAACAGATGCGGCACCACCATGTGGGCTGTGTGGTCGTGGCAAACAAGGTTGAGGGGGACGGGAAGCCCCTCGGTATCATAACCGACCGCGACCTGGTCATTGAGGTCCTGGCTCCCCGCCTGGACCCCGACAAGCTGCTGGCCGAAGACATCATGACTTTCAATCTCACGGTCGCGCGGGAAGACGAAGACCTGTGGGAGGTTGTCCACCGCATGGAAAGCGAGAGCGTGCGGCGGGTCCCCGTGGTCAACGCACAGGAGCAACTGGCGGGGATCTTCAGTCTCGACGACCTGCTGCGGGTTTTCGCCAGCGAACTTCACGGCATTGCCGGCCTTGTCAACCACGAGCGGGGCCGCGAAGCTGCCGTGCGCGTGTGACGCCTGACTGCATCGCTGCAAAGTGCATGAGCAGGAGGTACGCTCGATGCCCGTGCGGAAACCTCGATTGACGGACAGCGGCTCGGCCTCCGAGGGCAGCGGGCGCCGCATTCTGCGCCCCGGCGGGGGCCCTCTGCACTTCCGCCACCTTGAAACCTCCTACGAGGAAAAACTGGCATTTCTCCGCGATCCGGACAACTACCCTGAACCTCCCGAGCCGTTTCAGTCCATCGAGACGCACATGGCCTGGGTCTACCTTACCCGGGATCACGCCTTCAAATTCAAAAAGCCCCTGTTTCGGCCTGGGCAGGACTATGCGAGCATCGATTCCCGCTACCGGGATCACCGGATCGAGTTGCTGCTCAACCGGCGCCTCGCCGAGGACACATATCTGGACCTGGTACCCTTACAGGTGGACGAAAATGGTCGGATGCAGATCGGCGGCCCGGGCTGCTCCTGCGATTGGCTGTTGAGAATGCGGCGCCTGCCCGCAGAGCGCATGCTTGACGAACTACTGTCCCGCCGCAAAGCCACCGAAGCCCATGCAGTGACAATCGGAACCCGACTCGGCCATTTTTATGCCGCCGGCCATCCGGTTTCCATCAGCTTCCAGGAGCACCGCGAGCGCTTCAGTCGGGGTATTGAGCTGAACCTCAGCATTCTGACGCGGGAGGGCGTCTTGCGTGAGCTCGCCACTCACGTGAGCGAGCTCCAGCGACGATTCCTGAACAGCTATGGAACCCTTCTGGACGATTGCCTGCGGGAAGGGCGCTTTATGGAGTGCCATGGCGATCTCCGACCGGAACATATCTGCTTACAGGACCAGGTCAGGATCATCGACTGCCTGCAGTTTCAGCGCGACCACCGTTTGATGGATTTTTATGACGATCTGGCGTTTCTCGCCCTTGAATGTGAGCGCCTGGGCGCTGCGGATTTCGGGAAAATTATTGTGACGGAAGTGCAGAGAGTGACATCCCACACGGTGCCCGGCGAGTTGCTCCGCTTCTACCAGAGCTACCGTGCGGTGGTGCGCGCCCGGCTTGCGTTGCTCCACCTCTTGTATGGCACCAGTAATGACCGGGAGAAGTGGCTCAGAAAAACCCGGAGCTATCTGGACCATGCGACCATCCACATAGACAGTGCCCTTGGCCGTTGAGCGCCGGGGGAAATGAGCGTTCAGGTCGGAGGCTGAACGGGCAACCCGGGATGTGCAACCGCCCTCTCCCGTTCCTGGATAAACTTCGCAAACAACGAGCTGCAGTCGAGCACCTGGAGACGCTGGCCCCAGTCGGCACGGTCCACACCATCCGAGTGGACCGAATCACTGACAAATACGTTGCGCAGGCATTTGAAAGGCAGAAGCTGAGCCACCGCCGGGCTGAACATTCCATGGCATGCCGCCACATAAACTGCCGAGGCTCGCCCTTCGCAATGGCCGAGAGCATTGGCGATTGTGGTTCCGGAGCTGATCAGATCGTCGTAAATCAACACGGACCGTCCGTCTATCTCCCCGAAAAGCGGCGAGCTGGTGACAATGTCCTGACTCCGGATTTTGGTCATGAATGCCAGCTCGGCACGAAGCCCCCGCTCGCTCAGCAGCTGCTGAACGTGCTGGGCATTCTTGATGGCGCCCGTGTCGGGAGCAAGTATGGAGAGCGGCTCCTTCAGCTCCCGAACCAGATGCTCCACGAACAGCGGCGCCGGGTCCAGGTCCTCATAACCACACCGGAAGGCGTTCTGCTCCGCCGCCGGGTTATGCACCCCAAGGCTGACCACAGCATCCACCCCCAGCGCTTCGAACAGCATTGCCACATAACGGCTGGTCAGCGGGTCATGCAGTTTGGTGCGCCGGTCCTTGCGCGCGTAAGGCAGGTAGGGAACCAACGCCATCACCGAAGCAGCGCCTGCATCCCGCAGCGCCCCAAGGAAGAACAACAAGCGACATAGTTTGTCGTTGGCGCTTTGCCGGGAATCGCTGTAAAGAGAATGAAGCACATACACCCGCTGCCCGTAAACCTCCACCAGCGGACGAATCTTGTGTTCACCATCCGGGAAGTCACGCTCCTCATGGGCGCTCAGGGTCAGGCCCAACCTGGCGGCAAGGCGCTCGCCGAGGCCAGTACTTTGGTGCAGCGCGAACAACAGCGGAGCCATAGCCAGGCCTCACCCCTCCGGTCCGCCATCATGAAGGTGATGGGCAAACCAGCGCGCGGCAAGCTCCGCCGCCTGGGCGAGGGTATCGCCCTCCTCGAAGAGATGAGTGGCGCCGGGGACAAGCGCCTCTTCGCAGCGCTCCCCGAGCACCGCTGCGGCTTTACGGTTCAACCGAATGACCTCGCTATCCAGTTCACCGATGATCAGTAAGGTGGGCGCCCGCACCTCGGTCAGCACTTCCATGGCGAGATCCGGGCGGCCACCCCGGGAAACAACCGCGGCCACCTGATCCGGACGCCGTGCTGCGGCAATCAACGCCGCGGCCGCTCCGGTGCTGGCCCCGAAACAGCCGACTTTCAGTTCACTGGTGGGCTGGAAGCTGGCGAGCCAGTCGATAACACTGACCAGGCGGCGAGACAGTAAATCGATATCAAAGCGATAGGCTCTGGACTCCCGGTCCAGAAGTTCTTCCGCCGGCGTCAGCAGGTCAAAGAGCAAAGTGGCGAAGCCATTGCGCTGCAAGTGGGCGGCGACACGCTGGTTGCGGGGACTGAAACGGCTGCTACCGCTTCCGTGCACGAACACGACAATCCCTTGAGCCGCTGGGGGAAGATCCAGCTGACCATGAAGCTGGGCCTCGCCAACGGGTATCTTCAGCTCTCGTGACAGGCTGTCGCTCTCCATGCCGCTCCCTCCTCGCAACCAGAGCCGGTTCGCTGACTACCTTGGGGCAAAAACATTCCGTCGACCTTGACCCAAGTCAACACCCCTTCCCGCGCTCGAAACCTACACTGAACCGAAGTGCTGAAAATGTGACAAGTTGCTCCAGTTCGGCGGCGGGAGACTCCATGAACGCAAAAATTTATGTTCGTCCTTTTACTGAGATCTCTGCGGACCAGGTCGCTCTGGTCGGGGGGAAAAACGCCTCCCTCGGCGAAATGGTCCGTGAACTCGCTGCGGAAGGCGTCCGGGTACCCGGCGGCTTTGCAACCCTTGCTGATGCCTACTGGCTCTACCTCAAACATAACAACCTGGACGCGCGCATCACCGACACTCTCGACTCCCTCGACGTGAGCGATACCCGCGCGTTGGCAAAGGCCGGAGCGTCTATTCGCGGCTGGATCGTCGACGGTCAGATGCCGGAAGAGCTGGTGCGACAGATATCCGACGCATACCGGGACATGGAAAAGGATTATGGTCCCGAGCCGGATGTGGCGGTCCGCAGTTCCGCGACGGCGGAAGATCTTCCCGATGCCTCTTTTGCGGGTCAGCAGGAAACCTACCTTAATGTGAAGGGTGTGGACCACCTGCTGCGCACCTGCAAACAGGTATTCGCCTCTCTGTTTACGGACCGCGCCATCTCCTACCGTGAACACAAGGGCTTCGGCCATATGAAGGTGGCCCTCTCTATTGGCGTTCAGAAAATGGTTCGTTCCGACCTCGGAGCGTCAGGAGTAATCTTTACCATCGATACGGAAACAGGCTTTCGCGAGCTGGTCCTGATCACCGCCGCCTACGGGCTCGGTGAGACAGTGGTACAGGGTGCGGTGAATCCCGACGAGTTCCTGGTTTATAAAAGCGCCTTGAAGAACGATTTGCGCCCCATACTGCGCCGGCAGCTCGGGGAGAAAGCGATCAAGATGATCTACAGCAAAGAAACGGTGACCGGCCCGAGTACACGTACGGTAACCGTTCGCCAGCAGGAGCGGGAGCGCTTCGCCATCAGCGATGACGATGTGCTGAAGCTGGCCGAGTTTGCTGTCGCTATCGAAAAACACTATTCACAGAAGGCTGGTCGTTTGCAGCCCATGGACATCGAATGGGCCAAAGATGGCGAGACCGGTGAACTGTTCGTGGTCCAGGCCAGACCGGAGACAGTCCACGGACGGCCGGACGCGCTTGCTCAGGATACCTTCGCACTCAAGGAAAAAGGCAAGGTTCTGATCACGGGCAAGAGCATTGGCAGCAAGATCGGAGCGGGCGCGGTTCGCATTATCATGGACGCCTCTCACATGCATGAGCTGCAACCGGGCGAAGTTCTGGTAACTGACATGACCGACCCCGATTGGGAGCCCGTAATGAAAGTGGCCAGTGCGGTGGTCACCAACCGGGGCGGGCGGGTCTGTCACGCGGCGATCATCGCGCGCGAGTTGGGCATTCCCGCCGTGGTTGGCAGTGGGCAGGCCACGCAGATGCTACACAATGGTGACCCGGTCACCGTGTCCTGCGCTGAGGGAGAAGTGGGTAAGGTCTACGCTGGCGAGCTAGAATTCGAACGCAAACACGTAGACGTGGAGAAGCTGCCGAAACCGAACACCAAAATCATGTTGATTGTCGGCAACCCCGGTCAGGCCTTCGGATTTTCGGCACTGCCCAACGACGGAGTGGGACTGGCCCGCATCGAGTTCATCATCAACAACTTCATCGGCGTTCACCCCCAGGCGCTATTGGAGTTCGATCAGCAAAGCCCTGAGGTGAAGGAAAAGATTCGCCAACGCATGCTGGGGTATCAGGATCCGGCGCACTTCTATGTGGACCGGCTGTCCGAGGGGATTGGAAGCATTGCCGCTGCGTTTTATCCAAAACCGGTCATTATTCGCACCAGCGATTTCAAGTCCAACGAATACGCCGCTCTGCTGGGCGGAGAACGCTACGAGCCCAAGGAAGAAAACCCGATGCTGGGGTTCCGAGGTGCCTCACGGTACTACTCGGACAGTTTTATAGACTGCTTCGCTCTCGAGTGTAGGGCTCTAAAGAAAGTGCGCGATGAGATGGGCTTCCACAATGTGGAAATCATGCTGCCCTTCGTGCGAAGCGTGGACGAAGTAATCCGGGTGAACGAGATCCTGGCGCAACATGGTCTTAAACGGGGGGAGAATGGGCTGCGGCTCATTCTGATGTGTGAAATACCCGCTAACGCCCTCCTGGCGGACCAGTTTCTGGAACATTGCGACGGATTTTCAATCGGTTCCAACGACCTCACCCAGCTCACGCTGGGCGTGGACCGGGATTCCGGTCTGCTGGCGCAGTTTGACGAACGGAACGACGCGCTCAAAACCATCATGGCCATGGCCATTGAGGCTTGTCGCAGACACAACAAATACATTGGCATCTGCGGTCAGGCACCCTCGGACTATCCCGAGATTACCCAGTGGCTGATCGAGCAGGGCATCACCTCCGTTGCCCTTAATCCCGACTCGGTTGTGCGAATGACCGAGATCGCCTACGAGGCGGAGCAAAAGCTGAAGAGAAATAGAAAGCACTGAGGACCGGCCATTACCGCCTGGGGTGCGACGAACGGATTCAGGGTTCGCGTCCACCGGCGTGTTGACGTCCAAGAATAACAGGGTACCGTCGATCGGCTTCGCTGACTCGCCGCAGTTCCAGCCCGTGATGTTCGCTCTCACGCTTCAGAATCCCGGTCAGCCAAAGCACGTCCCGGATATCGGCATGGTGCAACGACAGACGCCGCATCTGCAGGGGCACTATCCTGAGCTGATCCAGGGCTCCATCCGCCTCCAGCGTCAGAAAGTAAAGCAGCGAAAGATGGGGACGATAGAGCTCATGGCCCTGAATCCCTTCATAGTCGTTCAGAAAATCGCCGCAGCCATAGCAAATAAGACGCCCCCTATACACCTCCATACCGATCGGATGATGTGACGAGTGGCCGTACACGAGATCGATGCCCGCTTCGATCAGTCCACGAGCGAAATGGCGCTGTGCCGGTTCCACCGCGTAGCCCCAGTTGGGGCCCCAGTGAAGGGAGGTGACAATCACATCCCCGAGGCCTTGGTGCCGACGGATTTCGCGGACGACAGTATGCAGGGATCCGGCGGACAGATCGGGAAGATGAAATACCCCAGAACGAGTGCTCGTTGCGGCCCACTGTCGCGGCACGCCCGCGGAAGGGAACGCAATGCTGAACACCAGCACTCGCCGCCCGGCGGGCAAATTCAAAATCGCGGGAGTGGCCGCCTCTTCCCCATCCTTGCCGGCACCGCTATGGGAAATGCCCAGGCGATCCAGTACCTGGAGCGTTTCCGACAGGCCCGCGTAGCCCCAGTCCAGCACATGATTGTTGGCCAGCACGCAGCAATCCAGTGCCAGCAAAGAAAGGCTCGCCGCGTTGCGGGGGCTCATGCGGTAGTGGATGCCCTTCCCGGGCCAGGGGTCATCCGCCTCAGTGATGGCGGTCTCCAGGTTAGCGAGGCGGATATCTGGATCTTCCTCATCCAGGACCCGCAGTGCATCCCCCCAGATGTAATCAAGGCCAACCGGCCGGGGAATAATCCCCGAGCGCCGTTCGGCCAAGGCGACGTACTGGCGGGCGTCGCGAACCCAGGATTCGAAGAGGTGCGGGTTGTTGGGGTGCGGCAATAACTGATCGATCCCCCGACCGGCCATCAGGTCGCCCGCGAAGAACAATTTTATCCTTCCCTCGCCATCCATAGCGGACCCCAGGCGCCTGTTCGTGAGCCGAACGCCGAATGTTCGGCCTGGCAGGCCATAACAAGAAAGTTGTTACTCCAGCTTCTTCGCGAGGCTGAACGCACCGCGGACCTGCCCCAGTGTATAACCTGTCGCCCGATCACCGGGATAATGCTCCTGCAAGGCTTCGCTGACCGCTGGAGACAGATTCTGGCCATGGCAAGTCAGGCATAAGGGTTCCACGCCCTGTGCCTGCATGTAGCGGAAGGTGCCGTTCACCATCTCAGCGGTATTGATCTGCGCAGGAGTTTCTCCTGCAGCCTGCCGTTCGTCGAAGCGTTCCAATTGGTTCCGCTCCCATTCGTCCGGCTGGGCCGTCGTTCTGTTGCGGGGCCTGAGGCTGACCCGTTTCACACTCCAGCCGGTCCCGGTACTGAGCTCCCGGGCGATGGCAGGCGCTTCCACCGCGCAGACGGAAACCGCATTGGTGGGTCCGCCCTCCTGCATGGCCTGCTGCAGTCGCGGTTTGAGCTGCCCGGCAAATTGCTGGACGATTTCCCGGGCTTCGGCTCCCAGCGCCTGGGTATCGGTGGGCTCCTGAGTCTGCACACAGCCAGGCAGAGCCAGGGTCAAAGCCGCACAGGTGGCGAGAAGACTGGCGGATGTACCGCTCGAATGGAAGGAGAACAATGGCATCATGGTAGGGACCTGCTCCTCAACGGTGTTGCAAGAATTTGCGTCCACGGGGCAATCTAACAGTTCGTTTTCCTATGATCCACAGGCTTTGCATGCATGAAACGTCTTTTCGTGGCTGTTCCGCTGGCGGCTTCACTGCGTCATCAATTGACTCCCTTGCTGCCCAGGCCCACTTCCCACGTTCGACCAGTGAAACCCGACCAGATGCATATGACCCTGCACTTTATTGGCGACGCAGACCTCGTTCCGTTGGCGGCAGCTCTGCGGGAGATAAATTCCCCTGCCTTCCAGATCAACTTCGAAGTGGTTGGCACGTTCGGGAGCCCGCGTCGTGGAGGCGTTTTCTGGGTCGGCAGTTCTGGCCATCCCGTCCTGACCGCATTGCACGGCGCGATGGGACGCAAACTCGAAGCACTGGGTCTGGAAGTGGATGAACGTGCGTATGTCCCCCACATTACTCTCGCTCGCTGTCGTCCACGGGCGAGCCATTCGGTTTATGAAGCATTCCGCGCCCAGATCCTGCCGGATCTTGCGCCACTGGATGTTGACCGCTTTGTTCTGTACTCAAGCGACCAGACTCCGGATGGTGCGGTTTACACCGCAGAAGAGGTTTTCTGGCTCGATCGGCCGGATGACCATGGAAACGGGAACTGGCAGGTGTGAACCACGGCACCCACTTCGGTGTCGCTATAGGTAACCGCACTGCATTCGAAGGACCTCATGAACTACACACGACCTGCTGCTTTTTTGCTTCTGGTTCTGTTCGCCGGTTGCGCGACCCAACCCTTGTACTCGCCGGCCACGCGCCCGGACCAACCGGGTTATTGGGAAACACGCCTCACCGACACGCGATACCGGGTCACCTTCGTAGGGCGCAGTTCCACCTCAAGCGAGGAGGTGAAAAATCTTGCGCTGCTCCGGGCAGCCGAGCTGACCATCGCCGCCGGCTACGACTGGTTCAGGATTGTGGACAGAGAAAGCAGCGCGCAGACTAGGCGGGATGATCCGCGCGTGAGCATCGGCGTCGGTTCCGGGTGCTATCCCTACGGCTGCCGAGTGGTAGGTTCGCGCTGGTATACCGGCGTTCATCTGGACAGCTGGCACTACGCGGACCGCTACCGCAGCAGCATGGAAATTCTGATGGGCAAGGGTGAACCGGGTGATCCGAATCGCGTCTACGATGCTCGCGAACTGGCCCGACACTTACAACGATCCCCGGAACTGGACTGAAGCGCAACAGCTCACGCAGACGAAATGCTCGGTTTCAGTCCTCAGACTTTTGCGCCCGCCATAGCAGCTCCGTCACTTCCTCATCCGAGGTCTGGGAGAAATCGCGATAGTAAGCACCTACCGCCATAAAGTGACGGGGCCGTTGGAGACAGACCACCTCATCTGCAAGGGCGTCCGGCGCCTGGGCGCTGTCGTCTGCCGCGACGGGAACGGCAACAACGACGGACGCGGCGTTCAGTTTTCGCAACGCACGGATCCCCGCCTTCACAGTTGACCCGGTGGCAATTCCATCATCCACAAGCACAATCGTTCGGCCAGCCACTTGCAATGGCGGCAACCCCCGGCGATACATCGCCTCCCGTCGCTCCACTTCCCTCAACTCACGAGCGGCAACGCGCCGAAATTCCTCCGGTGCGATACCCCAGCCTTTGGTGACACTCTCATTCACCACCTCGACGCCACCTGACGCAACCGCGCCCATGGCAAGCTCAGGGTTTTCCGGGAGTCCGACCTTGCGAACAATGAGAACGTCAAGAGGCACTTTCAGCTTTCGCGCGACCTCAGCGGCTACTGGCACACCACCACGCGGCAAGGCTAAGACCAAAACCTCTTTCCGACCGGTGTAATCAACCAAGTGATTCGCCAGTTGCCGGCCGGCGTCGACACGGTTTGCATACACATCATCCATAACCGGTGCTCCTCTGCTACATGTGACCGACGCAGACTGCACGCGTTAAGCCCGGGATCAACCGTAACCGTGGTCCTTGGTGGCGTTTTTGCCCTGAATGACGCCATCCTGGGGACGACGCCGATACCACCGCCAGCCGTAGCTCTGATAAAAGCGAAAAGCCGAGCGGAGAAAGTGGTAGATATGACGAAGTCCTTTCCTCGATGCGCGGCCTCCGAAGTGAACGATCTGCATAGCCGGGAGATAGACATTCTTCCCTTGGCCACCTAATCGCAACGACAGATCGAAATCCTCGAAATAGAGAAAGTATCGTTCGTCGAAACCACCAAGGCGCCTAAGCGCACGGCCCCTCACCAACATGCAACATCCGCTCACGATGGGGATTCCCGCCACCGGACGCCGCGAGTTCAGCAAATCGTGCATCTCATAGTTTGCGATCCGCACCACAAACCGCCGGCGCAGCCATATAGGCGCAAATCCGCGCAGAAACAGATCAAAGACCAGGGGAAAACGCTTGCACAGGTAAAGCGGTTCTCCCGCGGGACTGAACCCACAAGGACTGGCGACGACCGCCTCTCCATCCCGATGCATTTCCTCTAGTGCCACCAGAAGGGCAGACTGGGCGAGAACGACGTCAGGGTTGAGCACTAGGTAGAAATCCGCAGGACGCTCGAAAATAACGAGGTTGTGCCCTGTCCCGTACCCTACGTTTGAGGTGCTCACCCTTAACTGAACCTCATCAAAGGTGTCCGGCTGGGAAAGCAAAAAATCCTCGGCCTGACTGACATTCAGATGAGCGCGCCTTTCGTTGTCGACGATAAACAGCGTGCAAACGAGTTCCGGCATTTCAGTTCGAGCGTGGATAATCGCTCTGCACAGAGAACTCAGTGTCTGCTCGAACTGCTCAGCATCTGACTTGTAGGTTACGATGGACACTGTTAGCCGCATCTGTCATTCCAGTGACGTTGTTATTATGGGGTTGTACTATTGGACTCCGAGCACCGATTGGTAAGTAAGAAGTTTACACCAGGCAGAGACTTGGCTTGCCCTGCGCTACTCCGCGAGCCCAGCTGTGCTTTTCATATCGAGGGGATGCATATTCTCGGTGAGGCATTCCTCAGTGTCGCCCGCCAGGAAGGACTTCAGGCGCTCAGACAATACCTCGATAGAACAGTGCTGGCGCATCCGCTCGGCCGCAGCGAGGCTCATCGCGCGGTATCGCTGCGGGTCATTCTTCATCAGTTCGTAGCTATGTGTGAAGGCATCTACCGTTGATTGCCAGTCTACCCGATGGTGAAATGTGCGCAGCAGGCGGCGCTCGTCATGCTGCCAGGAAGCCAGTTCAGGCCTGCTGTCGATAACGAAGCCGACGTCCTTGGACATGTAATCCTTCATTGCACTGTTGACCGGAGCGAGGGCTGGGACTCCGGAGGCCAAAAATTCCATCAGCGGGAGACATTGCCCCTCACCATACGAGGTGTTCACGTAGTACGAACTCGCCTCGAGCATTCGCTGATAATGTTCGTTCTCAAGGAAGGCCTTGATAACTACTACCCGGCACTTGAAGGGTGGCAAGCGTCGCAAGTAATCAACGACCTGGTCTGTGAAAAAGACGACATTATTGGTCGATACCTTGATCAGTAGCGTCGCGTCCTCGGTATCACGAAATGCCCAGCAGAACGCCGTCAGCATGGTTTCCCAGTTCTTGCGCCCGTCATAGGGATTGAAAAGGGAGGTATACACCACGCCGGTTAGCTCCACCATGTTCTTCCTGTCGGTGTCGCTGGGCTCCGAGGCAGTCTCTGCATGGATCGGCGCCTTCGGTAGAACCTTTCGGTACAGGGGGCGCAAGCCATTGACGAGAACCGCTAATGCCCGTTCAATAAAACCGGGAACCAAGTCGGCGAAACACTCATGGTATATCTGAATCAGCAGCATTTTGGCCGTCCCCAGGCGGAAGCGCAGTGAACGGCGGGGCATTGTTTGATTCTCCGGCTCCTCCTCCACCTGCTCGCCAAACTGGGACTGCGTCGGATCTCCAAAGGTAGCCTTTAGCACGGTGCCGAAGTCCACATCCCGGCTGTCACAAACCACGCCGAAAAAATCCAGCACTCCTCCTTGCAACCTCTGTTCGGTGGTTAGCCCGAGAACCAACCTTCGGGTATCAGCACAGCGGTCCCATACGGGAGCGGGAATTGCGACAACGGGATAATCTTCCCCGAGCACCTGTTTGACGGCAGTCACCGTTCCGTGAGAGTGAGTGATCGCCCCGCGGCTCTTGGCCAGTGCCAGTCGCCAATTGTTGTAGCCATCACCGTTCCAGGTATCCGTCGGAATCGTGTCAAACTCCCAGGCAAATACGGGAATCACCGGGCAGCGCACATCCCGGGCAACATTGTGGGGAGCAGTAAATTGAAGAAAAACATTGACCTTGCCTTCCTCACCCAGGCGAACGCACAGGACGTCGGCGTCCTCTGGTGTATCGACTACATGTACGGTGCCAATTGATCGAAGCAGAGGCAAGAATTCCTTGAGGACAAAGTAGTAGCTGTACTCAGGCTCTCCGATAGCTCCAGCGATTGTATCGCGATTGAATCGAGAGCAAACGACAAAATTCATTGCGGACGTTCCTGGATTATTGCTTTTCTGGTACCTTCAATTTCGTGGAGCGGTCGCCGGATGAGCAAACGCTTGACGCTGCGCTGCATATCCAGTGGTATCAGACCAGTGACCCTTCGCAGCCCGGGCAGGTCGCGCAGTCGAACGAGGACATGAACGATCCATTCCGCAACGGCCATACTGCCACCGGGTTGACGAGCCAGCAAGGCTTGCAGAATCGAATGATCGACACCTAGCGCCGCGTCGGACCGGGCACGGGGGAGGCTCAGGTATTCACGCGTGTAAAAGCCGCTCCGTGGCTTTTGCCCGCCCCATTCAAAGCTCGCTCCCCGATGGGCCTGGAGTTCTCGTGAAAACTGCACGAGTGCAGCGAGCCATTGATCAGCGGGCATTGGGTCCAGGCACAGGCTCAGGGGGCGATTTCGCGTCCGATTGGCCAGCGCTCCCAGATGCGGGACCACAACAGGCAGCCCGGCCTCCAGCACTGCACTCAGTGTATAGCTGTAGGTCTCCGGCCATAAACAGGGAAACCAGACGAACTGGGGATCCACCCGGCGTATCAAATCCTGGAGATCTGCATCCTGGTAGGGACCATGGACATGCACGGCTCGATGAAGCGGGCGATATGCATAACCCACCAAGTGGAGCTCCAACGGTGATTCCCCCGCTCTTGCGAGACGCGCCACGCCCTCCAGCAGGTCCGCTCCCTTCTCACGTCCCAATGCACCGAGAACGAGCACTCGGGTGTTTTCCGGATTACCGGAACGGACCGGCGGATAGGCGCTGATTCGCTCTGCATCCGGGTGCTCGGCCACCTCAATGGTCAATTCTGGATAGTGTGACCGATAGGCAGGAACCACCGAACAGTCGGGGGCAATAACGCGCTGCGCATCACACAGAAGCCGCTCGGTGAAAGTTCGCCATTGCTCCCAACTAAGGCCGACCTTCCGACGGACCGTTTCGGCCATGAGCTTTGGATCACCGAAGAAAGCGGGGTCAAATCTCCCCTCCGCATTCGACAAGGTGGGGTTGGCCGCGATCAGATAATAGTCATGTAAGGTAACGATGTGTCTGCAGTCCATTACTCCCAGGATCCGCTCCAGGATTTGTTCCAACCCCATCACATGATGCACGTGGACCAGGTTGAGTCCAGCCGCTTTCAGTACTTCTTCCAATGCGGTCATGTCGTCGGCACGATCAAAGAGAAGTGGCTGCTCCCTCAGGGTCGGCGGGAAGCTCAAGGACAAGCGTTTATCACCCAGGGGCTCCAGACACAATACAAACGCCTTCTCGGCGCAGGCGGCGGTCAATTCCTGCATGTGACGACCCGTGCCGCCGCCCAGCCCGTGACCAACCATCAGAATGGTCGGCCGCTCTGATCGGGCCAGAAGACCAAGAAGACCCGCGAGCCGGAACTCGCCCAGAGGGTCATTGCGAATGAACTGCCGCACCGATGCGAAATACTTCGGATGTCGGCGCCCCAGAATCCGGCTGTGGCGCTCGATCAGGCGCTTCTTTTCCTCACCGAAACTGACCCCTCCCTCATGGAAAACAAAGGTATTCGGACACACGACGTTACGAAAACCGTGCGCAATGATGCGCTGACAGAAATCATTCTCCTCACCATAGCCTTTCCCGAAGGCATCTTCGTCGAATCCGCCACCTGCACTCTCAATGGCCGCGCGGCTCATGTACATGCAGAATCCGACTCCCGTCGGCGCATCAATGGCTATGGCTGGATTGACGGCACCGAGCACGTTGTCGACCAACTCAACGGGCCAGTCATCAGGCAGGGTGTTGTTGTGGCAGGTTTGCGGGAACGAGAATATCTCCGCGTTGTTGGACATGGGGGTCACCGTGCCGATATCGGGCGCGGAATGCGCAATCGTCAGAATCTTGCGCAACCAGCCGCTCGGTACGATGGTGTCACTGTTGAGAATAACCGCGTCCCGGGGAGCCGTATGTCGGAGACCGCGATTGACGGATTTTACGAAGCCAAGGTTCTCCGAGTTCTCGAGCAACTCGAATTTGTGTTCGGCCGCACCGGCGCGCAAGTATTCTTCCACCTGAGGTTCAGGTCCACAATCATAGACTACAACGAGTCGAAATCTAACGGTGCTATCGGAGCCGAGGAGGCTTTCTAAACAGGCACGAATCTGGTCCAGCCCCGAATACACGGGAACGATCACTGCGGGATCCCAGTACTGATCAGGCATCGGTATGTTCTCCGACCGCCTCTTCGGACTCGGCTCCATCGTTAGAGGTAATTGCAACCGTCGCCCCCAGCCAACTGCAACCAACGAAGTCCTCGTGAGAGGTGTTCACCACATGAAACAGAAGAGCCCGGTCGGTCCACTCATAATTTCCGCCCAGGTGGGAGTCGGCGCCTGAAAGTGAAAGAGAAATGGAGTAATGCCCTTTCCCGAGATTGGCAGGGAACTCAAAAGCGAATACAAAGCGGCTGCCCTGCTTCACTCCCTCCAATTGTTCACCCAGACGATAAGTATTCACGCCGTAGATGTGCTGTCCCAGACTGTCTCTGATCAAGAATCCCAGAACAAGACTTGGCACATCGGCTTTGGCAATAACGCTGATTTCCAGTTTAACCCGTTGTCCGGTATGCAGCATTTCCACCGGAGTTCCATTCTCGTCGATCAACCGGACCGACGTCACTACGACTTCTCTCGTACCAGATGTGGTTCGACTACCTCCATGGAGCTGCTTATCGATTTGTATCAGGCTACGCGTCTGGTCGGCCAAGGCCGCATTGTAGTAATCCATGACCTCATCCGGGCGCCCCTCCCTGACCACGCGACCGTCGGCAAGCATAATGGCCCGATCGCAAATGGCTTGGATCGCGAACGGACTATGGCTGACGATCAGGAGCGTTGTACCCTGTTGCCGAAGCTCCCGTATGCGATCGAAACTTTTGTGTTGAAAGTAGGCGTCCCCGACCGATAGAGCTTCGTCAACAATCAAGATATCCGGTCGGCGAGCCGTCGCGACGCTGAACGCAAGTCGCATCTGCATACCGCTGGAGTAGGTACGCAGGGGGCGGTCGAAATACTCACCAATCTCAGCGAACTCTTTGATGGAGGGGAGAAGCTCGTCGATATCGCTCGCGCTATGTCCCTGCAACTGAGCGCCAAGAATGGCGTTTTGCCGGCCCGTGAATTCCGGATGGAAGCCCATTCCAAGTTCTAGAAGGGCAGCTACTTTTCCGTTTACACGCACCGCTCCCTCGGTTTGCGCCATAGTCCCTGCAATAATTTTAAGCAGGGTGCTCTTGCCGGCTCCATTCATCCCGACAACACCCACGGCCTCGCCGGGATCGACACTAAAGTTGACGCCCTTGAGCACCCAAGTCAACTCTGGTGGGGCACCCCATTGGCCAGGAACAAGCCAGTGACGCAGCTTGTGCGCCACTGAGTGGTAGTTTCTGAACGCTTTCCCAAGATTGGCGACGGTAAGGCTTTTCACAGTTCATCCACCAGGTAGCTCGCAGTGCGCCGATAAACCCAGAATGCCAGTAGTGTGAGGCCCAGCCCCAAAGCCAACGGGAAACCGAGAGTATTCCATTCCGGCCAGGCTTGGTAGACGAAGATCTGTTGGTACGCTGTTACGACGGGAGTCATCGGATTCAGTGACACGAGAGCCCGGACACTGTCGGGAAGTATCGCGATGGGATAGACAATCGGGGTTAACCAAAACCAGAATTGGAGCACGATATGTGTTAGCTGCCCCACGTCCCTTACGAACACGTTCAATATGCCCAGACTTAGTCCCAAACCGAGAGAGAGAAGCAGTTGAATGGCGACCAGAGGAAGCACGGCAATGATATTCGCTCTAGGCAAACGTCCGATAGCGGCCAGAAAGATCCAAAAAATAACAGAAATGATCAGAAAGTTTATTACCGCACTGCCGAGGACGGTCGCGGGTAGACAAATCCGGGGGAAGACGAGTTTCTTGACCATGTTTGCATTGTCCAGGAACACGGACAAATTTCGGGTCACTATGTCGGTGAAGAGACCCCATGCCACAAAGCCGGCGCAGAGATAAATGCTATAGGCCAGGCCATCTCCGATTCCGGGAAGACGGGCACCCATCAGCCGGGAGAACACGATGGTATAAACCGCGATCTGAGCTGCGGGCGGTAAAACCACCAAAGCCAGCCCCAGAAGAGAATTGCGATAGCGGGATTGAAACTCTCGAACTATCGATCCGACAACGAAATACCGATATTGCCACAAATTGGCCAGAGTACTCATTCCACGTGTCCATCCTGTAATGCATATTACCCATTCGATACTTCCACGGCGGGCAAACGAGGGTTCTGCTCCCACTTGTGACCAGCTTACCACTTGCACCACCGTGTGGGCCAAGGTTCGTTTCCGTCCGGTGCACCAATCACCCATTCGGTCTCGTTAGCTCCGGGTGTCGCGGAGTTTCCGCGAGGGTCGGACCGCGCAAGACTTGGCACCAGCATCCGTCCATGGCATCCTTTGGAGACACGCCACGCGGACGCGGCTGCTCAAGCGGCGAACTATAAGCAGATAACGGAGCTCAACGCAATAATGTTCAAGCTGTTTCGAAGGATCGCACCGAACGACGTTCAAGTAAGCGACTCGGAGACCCCCATAGTCGCGCAACTGCCATTTGACCCCGCGCTCAAAGACGCCGACTTGACCGGCTGGTGTCGACCCGAGACCGGCGAACTTCTCGAAGGCTTCCCAATACGACGTACCGATAACGTGTTAGACATTGGCTGCGGCGGGGGAGCGTACAGCCTTTTCTGTGCTCAACAGGGCGCTTTTGTGACCTGCGCAGACATTGAGGCGACCGCTCTCGAAGGTATCCGTGAGCGATTCGAAAGCGCAGGGATTGACCGGTACAGAACGCTTGAGACAGACGCGAATCCACTTGAACTTGACGATTCGAGCCAGGACAAAGTGGTTGCAATGGAGGTCCTGGAGCACGTTGATGATCCGGCCGTGTTCATGCGGGAACTCACGCGTGTAGGAAAACCCGGGGCGCTGTATCTCATTACCGTGCCGGCGGAACTCGGCGAAAATATTCAGAGAGAGCTGGCCCCGCCGCCTTATTTCGAAAAGCCCAATCACGTTCGAATCTTCAATGATGATTCCTTTACACGCCTTGTAGAGGACTCCGGGCTCGTGATCGAGAGCAAACGATCCTGTGGGTTCTACGACGTCGTATGGTGGGCACTGTTCTGGACCTGTGATCAGGATCTTGCACCACCGTGGCACCCCTTGCTCCAATCCTGGACCACCCTGTGGGGAATGATTCTTAACTCTCGTGACGGGATCAGAATCAAGCGAGCACTCGACAACGCGATGCCGAAAAGTCAGATAATTGTAGCCCGAAAACCCTAGAGCGACCGGAACCCCCTTACTGTGCTAGCCAATATGAGCATCGCAGACATTGCTATGCCAGGCGTGTCTCCACGCGTGAGTCTAGCGTTTTCGCGCGATGATCAGTTGACTCTTCGGGAGTGTGCCGTTGAGCGTTTCCACCAAGTCTTTGGTTCCATCGTGTTTTAGCAATTCATTCCATACGTGGGACCAGCAGTTCAATATTTCTCCACGGGAATGCGTGACTGTATCGAGCACAGGCCCCTCGGCCAGCGGCCTTCCTTCTAGCCAACTGAGGCACCACCAAAGCGTCCAATAGAATCCCCACGTTCGATAATTCTCGACTTTCAAACCCGCCCCTTCGACGAGCCGAACAAAATCGGCTTTCGAGAAGATTTGTATATGGTTCGGCTTTTCGAAGTAGCTGTCGGCCGCAAACGGCTTTTGCACACGCTCGGATCTTTCATCGGGGACCGTAATCAAGTAAAGGGCTCCGGGTTTTCCAACTCGAACCAGTTCCGAAAGAATACTGGCAGGGTCCTCCGTGTGCTCGAGCATTTCCATCGCCAACACTTTGGTAGCATAGCCATCCGGGAACGGTAATGGTGAGGAGTCACTAACAACCCCTTCAATCTTTCGGGCACCCAGATTTTTGATGAGCTTTCTGACCCCCTCAACCTTTTCTGGATCGATATCCGAAAAGGCCACATGGGCCCCATGTCGGGCACAGAAATGAGTCGCCAGTCCGTCCCCGCAGCCCACATCGACCACTACGTCTTCGGGTACGATTTTAAACCCTTCGAAAACTTCTGCGGAGTCACTGAGGTACCACCCGCTTCTTACCGCATCGGTTAATCCCAGCATCTGATGGTTGCAGCCGTTTCCGGATGCAGGAGCGTTTTCTGCAGCCAGGGTTTCTGGAGCCCATTGCCGCGCAACCCGGACCGCCGCGCGCCCTACTTTCTGTTTTACTCTCGTTAACATAATCGGATGTGTACTCTCTTCCCTCTTTCGCGGCAAATCCCGAGCCGCAACACTGACCTAAGGCAATTATGCAGCAAGTGATCAAACTTAGAAACTGCTTCCAATGCTCAGCATAGAGGTGGGGCCGCCCCGATCCCACGGTTGCGGCGGCGTGGGGTCGTGAGCTTCCAGGACCGCACAATAGCCCTGGACGCCGCCAGATTCCATGCTCACGCTAGTGAGGTTTCCCTCGTCCGCGACGCCGATTGCCCGGTCCAGCGTTTGAAGGCCTGCCGGAAGTTGGTGGTATCCGAAAAGCCCATACTCTCGGCTATGTCCGCCACGCTGAGTTGGGTGGAATCCAGGAAGTACGTGGCGATCTCCCTGCGTACATCATTGAGGACTTCCGTAAAGCTGGTGCCTTCCTGCTGCAATTTGCGCGCAAGTGTCCGGGTGGTTACGCCCAGACGTTCGGCCACTTCCTTTTGGTTGAGATAAAACGGTATGTTCTCGTAAAGGATGCCCCGCACCCGCTCGCCGTAGCGAGCCCACTTGTCCATTTGGTTCAGCTCCATGCGGCAGTAACGCAGGACGTGATCGAACACCCCGCGACGAGGATGCTTCCTTGAGGACGCCAGCACCTGGCCGGGAAGGATGAATCGGGAGGCTTTGCTGTTGAAGTGGAACTGGTAGCCGTTCAGCTCCTTGTACAAGTGGCCATGGACAGGTTGAGGAGTGGCCAAATGGACGTCCACGTTGGAATGCTCGGTGCTGCATTTGAAATATTCCAGAAGCCTCATAAGGAGGCCGACTCTATATTCCAATTCGAACTGCTGCAGCTTTTCATCCCCCAGACCTTCGCTGAGTAAGTACTGAATCGGAATGGTCACGGACTGTTGATTATCCACAAAGAACGCGGGGCGGCTTTTGAAATACCCGTAATAGGGTTGGACGAGGCAGGTATATCGGTGGAGGATGCTGGTAGCTTCTTTGAAACTGCCGCTCGCCTGCATGGCAATCCCGGGCAGCCCATAGTAGTACCAGTCGAAATGTCGGCCGATCAGCAATCCGAGGCCGGGCTGGTTACACAGTCGAATGCCACTGCGAAGAAGTTCCACAAACTGGCGGTACGAGATTTTGCCTTCGGGAACATCCAGGATCGCCCCATGAATCCCAGCGCCTGCCAACAGATCCCGGGTGCTGGCTCCGTACTGATTGAATGAGTCGATGAAACCAAGGGGGTGAAAGTGGAACGGGATAACTTTGTCAGTCCAGTTCATATTTGCGCTCACGGAAGATTGGTTATTATCGATTGTTCTACCCGATCTTACTTGCGGCTTGTTTTGCGAACGCGCTGTTCTCTCTCCCTGAATGATTCAATCCCTTTCTTACTGCCACTACATGCATTTGTTATAACTGGTGGCACCCATAAAAATGCGCGCAGAAAGTGAATGCACAGTCATTCGCAATAGTGCCTGTCACTCGGACAATTCCATGCACATTGTCTGATTCTAACCTCTTCAGTTTTATCCCGACAGTATAAAGTTTTGCACCGTCAGAACGGGAAAGTGCCAAGCAGCTCTCCATGTTGGCACCCTTTTCTACCGCGCTGCACATGTTGTTTCCGGCACCATCAAAGCAGAGTCACCTGTAAGAGGGACGCTATTATGAAAAGAAGAAATTTATTTCACTGGATAGGAACGAACTCTCGAAAACGGTCGGTCAAAGAACGACTGACACACGTACGGCGGCTCACCGGCCGGTCTGCACTGGGTATCCTTGCCCTTGGCTTGAGTGTTCAAGCTTCGCCCTCGCTGGCAAGTGCACCGTCGTTTGTGGCTTTCGAAAGCGGGCCAGTACGCCCGGTTGCCAAGTCACCGGACGGAAGCCGGTTGTTTGTTACCAACATTTCCGATAACCGCCTGGAGATACTCGACCTTCAGAACGGAAACCCCGTCCCCGCTGCTTCGGTCACGGTCGGTCTGGAACCCGTCTCCGTAGCCGCTTTGAATGACGATATCGTATTCGTGGCCAACCACCTGTCGGACAGCGTGAGCGTAGTGGACGTCTCCGGCACGCCCCGCGTGATCAAGACCCTCCTGGTGGGCGACGAGCCGCGGGACCTTGTAGTCACCGATCCGGATGGCAGCGGCCCGCTTTCGCCTCGCTTGTTTGTCACAACCGCTCATCGCGGCCAGCACCGCACCCATCCGTCGCTGGACGGCGTACCCGGGGCGGGTGACCCGCAGTTGAGCACTCCCGGTGTGAATCGCGCGGATGTGTGGGTGTTCGACACTGATAACCTCGGCGGTGCCGTGGGTGGTGTTCCCATGAAGATCATGAGCTTCTTCACCGACACCCCGCGAGCCCTCGCGGTCAGCCCCGACGGCACCAAGGTTTACGTGGCCGGACATATGTCACAGAACCAGACAGCCACCGTGGGCCAAGGCGTGGTCTGCCTGGGCTTCGAGACCGCCGGTCCGTGCGAAACATTTGACGGCGCCTCGATGCCCGATGGTCTTCCGGGCGGGTTTCTGCCCGGCGGTAATCCCGGTCCCAGTACCAACTTCGAAGGCGTTCTTGCTCCCGAGGTGGGGTTGATCGTTAAGTGGGACCCGGATTATGGTGCAGCCGACAATGATCCCAGCACCGGGGCATTCGTGGACGAGTTGGGCCGCAACTGGAACAACGGGGTCCGCCTGCGGCTGCCGGACAAGGACGTTTTCGCAGTGGATGCAGCCTCGCTGGAAGAAATCGCCTTCCACGCCACTGTGGGCACCACCTTGTTCAACATGGTGGCGAACCCCCAAACCGGCACCCTTTACGTGAGTAACACCGATTCCCAGAACCATCAGCGCTTTGAAGGCCCGGGGATGTTCGGTGGACAAACCGTTCAGGGGCACCTCGCGGAATCGCGCATTACGGTGATCACCAATCCTAATGCGCATGTGGTTAGCGGCGACAATGTTCAGCCCCGTCACCTGAACAAGCACATCGACTACAACCAGCTGAAGGCTTCAGCGAGCGTCCGCGAGCGTAGCCTGGCAACACCGCTGGAAATGGTCGTCGACAGCTCTGGTTCAACGCTTTACGTTGCAGCCTTCGGGTCACAGGCTGTGGGGTTCTACGACACGGCGGAACTGGAGAACGATACCTTCGTACCC
Source organism: Gilvimarinus sp. F26214L (assembly GCF_054401055.1). Lineage (NCBI taxonomy): Bacteria > Pseudomonadati > Pseudomonadota > Gammaproteobacteria > Cellvibrionales > Cellvibrionaceae > Gilvimarinus > Gilvimarinus sp. F26214L. Next base: position 49,271 of record NZ_JBTIYG010000020.1, read on the forward strand.
AGCACGGCCTCGCAGATCCCGGTCTCGGGCGGCGGTCCTGCCGGTCTGGTGATGAGCGACGACGGAAGCAAGCTGTACGTCTACACCCGGTTTGATAATGGGCTCTCGGTCATCGACACGACCAACAAGCAGGAAGTCCAGCACATTCAGCTGTTCAATCCGGAACCGGCCCACATCGTCAACGGCCGGCCCTTCCTCTACGACGCTCGCATCTCCTCAAGCAACGGTGAGGCATCCTGTTCCAGCTGTCACATATTCGGCGATAACGACGGCCTGGCCTGGGACCTTGGCGACCCCGATGTGGAGGTCACGGAAAGCCCGATCCCGGTTCGGCTGCAGGAGCTCATTGAGACCACTGCGTCGCTGGACCTTGCAAGCATTCTGGGTACGGACCGACTCGGCGAACTGGCGGAACTGGCCTTTCTGGACGAACTGGGCCTGGAAGATATCAACCTCGCTGACCTGATCAACAACGGCGAGGAAGGCGAGCCGAATGTCTTCAACCTGGTCGAGCTGGAAGAGATCAACGGCGACGCCGGCCTCAATCAGTTCCACCCCATGAAAGGGCCGATGACGACACAGACCTTGCGCGGCCTGAGCACCCACGGCGCAATGCACTGGCGAGGGGACCGGGCGAACGGCTTCTTCAATGACGACCCGGAGAATCCAACCCTGGACGACGCCTTCAATGAGGAGCTCTCTTTCAAGAACTTCATTGTTGCCTTCGAAGGCTTGAACGGTATGGACGGCCACATCACTCCTGAAGAGATGCAGGCATTCTCCGACTTCATGCTCTCGGTACTGCCGCCGCCCAACCCGATTCGGGCCCTGGACAACAGCCTTACCCCGGCGCAAAGACGCGGGCAGGACTTCTTCTTTGGACGAGAGGAAATACTGAACATTGGTGGGCTGAGATTCTACGCGGAACGCCGCAGCGACGGTACAGGACCGGTGCTGGAAGCACTGTTGAACCTGTTGGGCGGCAGCCAGTTCGAAGCCGGCTTTACCTGCGAGGGATGCCACCGGACGGATCCGTCCCAAGGCTTCTTTGGCACGGATGGATTCCAGAGCTTCGAAGGTGAGACTCAGATCATCAAGATCCCCCACCTGCGCAACGTGTACACCAAGGTCGGTGCATTCGGTGTGGCCCCGAACGAAGCGAACAGCGCCTTCAATAACCCGGACAACGCTGACCGTTTCGACTTCCAGGGCGACCAGATCAAAGCCTTTGGTGTGTTGCACGATGGAGCGATCGATACGGTCGAGAACTTCCTCAGTGCCTTGGTGTTTGACGACAATGGCCTTGGCGCGGGTTTCCGCAATTCTCAGCAGCGTGCAGATATGCAGGAGTTCATGCTGGCGTTCGATAGCGACCTCGCGCCCATTGTCGGTCAGCAAGTAACGGTGGAAAGCACCAGCTCTCCGGGCTACAGCCGGGCGCGACTGCTGCTCGACCGCGCTGGCTCGCGCTTTGAATCGGCGGTGCTCGGCGGCCGGGTCACTGAAGCGGACGTCGTCGTTAAAGGCTTGATCAACGGCGCAGAGCGAGGGTTTGTGTATACCGGTCGCGGTTTCCTCGGTATTCGCACCTTCGTATCTGACAAGAACGAGGTGATCTGGGGACTCAGCACCCTGCTGGGCAGAATCGATGGCCCGGCCACGTTCACCGCTGTACCCCCCGGCTCCGGCACACGAATTGGTGTGGACCGCGACCTGGACGGAACTCCGGACGGACTCGAGCTGTAAGCAAACGTCTGTAACCACATACTTGTGAAAGTAAGTACGCGGAAGTGCGTCCCTTCGGGGCGCACTTCCGCTTTTTCACAGGAGGACGATCATGAACAAGAAAGCCTTTTGGTACGGAATCGCCATCATCCCGCTAACACTTATCACGGCCTATGCGGTCGGCCGCATGGAACCGGCGCCGGAAATGCCAGAGGTCAGCCTGGGGGTAATGCGCAGTTGTGCTCACATGGGCGCGGTGGCGAAGCAGGTTGCGCTGGATCGCGAGAACGACGTTCCCGTGGACAAGGCCCGCTATCAGTACTACCGCGAATATCTCACCCGCAGTCAGCCCATATTTGATTCACCACGATTCGCCGTAATGCTGGCTTTTGGTTTCGACCAACTGGAGCCCGAGACCGTCAAGAACCTTGGGGTGCAAACGTGCATTGCGGCTTACTACGGCTTCAAGGATTCCAACTATCACAAAACTCTTTATGAGCAAGCACTGGAATGCCAGAACGAAGCAGCCGAACGAGATAATCCCGAGGATTCACTCAAGGATTGCATGGGACGGGAATATCAGGACACTCTTGCGCAATGGTGGAAGGAAGAAAACCTTTGACCGCTGCGGCACAAGCTTCAACAGAGCGTAGAACGAGAAAGGCCGTACAGCATGGCTGTACGGCCTTTTCAATTGAAGCCTGACCAATCTGTCTGGAACAGATTGGAGCGCCGGCTCCGCCGGCGGGCGCAGCCCGGATCACAGGGATGTGA
>NZ_JBTIYG010000021.1:0-31141 GCF_054401055.1 Gilvimarinus sp. F26214L
GCTGAACCTGTGCCCCACACTTCGTGACACACGCGGGTCAGCGCCGCGGTCAATGTGGTTTTACCGTGGTCAACGTGTCCAATGGTGCCCACATTGACGTGGGGTTTGTTACGTTCAAATTTTTCCTTCGCCATGCGGATGTCTCCTCAATTGGAACCTGGCTCGACCGAACCAAATGATATTTGCTATTTAAAAGCGCTCTAACTAAAAGTGGAAAGCTTCAGATACAACACAACCGCGAGGGGACACCCCCCGCGGCCATAAATTGGAGCTCATAACCGGATTTGAACCGGTGACCTCTTCCTTACCAAGGAAGTGCTCTACCGACTGAGCTATATGAGCTTGGCTAAAGGTGAGACATGAAGAAAATGCTTCCGATTTTCCACAACTCGCCCTGATGCAAAAACTTCGCCTGCCACTTCAGCATCAACTCAAACTGGAGCGGGCAGCGGGAATCGAACCCGCATCATCAGCTTGGAAGGCTGAGGTTCTACCATTGAACTATGCCCGCCTGCCTTGAAAATCGAAGCCGGCGAATCGACCTCTCAAAGTTCGGCTCTGCGCAGCAGACCAAACCAGCTCGCACATTCGGCCGAGCAACCTTCCGTGTACTCTTTGACCTACCGGGCACACCAGAAAGGATATGGTGCAGGGGGGTGGATTCGAACCACCGAAGCTTGCGCGTCAGATTTACAGTCTGATCCCTTTGGCCACTCGGGAACCCCTGCGAAAACAGCCGGACATTGTCCGCTTCGCACCTTATGATGTCAACCGCGCCACGCCCAAAAACCACGAGATTTCCGGTAGTTACGGCACAAAGGTGACCGTCACGCCTCAATCCGCTGAAGCGGACGCCCGCCGGGCTGCGCGCAACAGCCCAAGGGCAAAAAATGGAGCTGGTGAGAGGAGTCGAACCCCCGACCGGCTGATTACAAGTCAGCTGCTCTACCAACTGAGCTACACCAGCTCTGTGCTCTGCCTGATTCGGTCCGATCTGCGGCCCGAATCACCGCAAAAGGCGCCCAGTGCACCTTCCGCAACGGAGGGCGGATTCTAGAGAAAGTTTTACTCTGAAGCAACAGGAGGACAGAAATTTTGTCGGCGCTCCAGGCCATCCTGATCGGCCAGCAGCCGCGACCAGGTTTCGGGGTCCACCCTGCGCCCCTGGCCCGGGGCGAGGACCACCCAGGTTTCCCGGTGCGTCCGGGTGACCTCCTGCAGCTCGGCCTCGTAGCCGCGCGACCGCATGTCTTCCAATCGGTTATCGGCGAGCTTCGGCTTGCTGAACATTCCGAAGGAAATACCGTTCTCCAATTCCCCCTTGGGGATCACGTAGCTGTCAATGCCCTTGGCCTGCAGCTCGCGCAGGAGGGCGAAGGCCTGCTTGCGCGTGTCCCGGGGCGGAAGATAGACCCAGTAATTCGGCTCTCCGGGCACCTCCAGCTCGGCAACCCGGGCAGTTACGTCCAGTGCCGCAAGTCGTTCTGCCAGGTATTCAGCCTTCAGCAACTCGGAAAAAGGTCCGACCATGGTGCACAGCGCGCCGGCGCTGTCGATAGAGGTTCGCGCGGCGCTGCGACGACGCTCCTTCTCGGACATCATGTCTTGAACGGTGCCGGCACCCAGCTCGTCCAGCAACCGGATAGACGCCGCCCCTTCCACAACGGGCCGCGCCCGCGACGTGCGCGGCTCCGGCGCGGGGTTTTCCCAAAGCGTCAACTGGGCAGCCAGGGCAAGCCCGTTGATAACAATTAAGCTGGCAGCAATCCAGCGCATGGCGAACCTTCCAAGAGTGGAATTTTGCGAACTATGGCCATTCTCACGCTCGCAGCGCGACTGTAATCCCGCAACGAGTCGGCATGCATTCTACAAGCAGAACACTGGCAGCCGCCCGGAACCGTATCTCAGGGTAGGGCCAGAGGGAGGCCGTCGAGAACCAGATTAGGTCGACAGAGCACTTCTGTCGACCTATGGGGACCACTCAGGAAGGGTAGTAGCTTTTCCGCGTCGCCGCCGGTGACCACGACGAGTGGCAGTTCGCCGCGATCGCGAAGCTCCAGCACGGCCTTTTCCACCAGCCCCTGCAGCATCAGCAGGAGCCCGCGGCTGACGGCCGCATCGGTATCCGTTCCCGGCGCCAGACTCGTCGGCGCCGCGACCTCTTCCACTTTCACCGCATGAGTGCCATCAAACAAGGCAGCACGCATCAGGCCCAGACCCGGGACGATATAACCACCCAGGTGAACTCCCCCGGCCGTCACCAGGTCCGCGGTAACGGCCGTGCCACAAGACACCACGACGCAGGCGGACCGGGTCGCCTCATGGGCGGCCAGGGTCGCCAGCCAGCGGTCCACGCCCAGGCGGCTCTTGTCCTCATACCCTTGAGTGAGTCCGGCGCACCGGTCCTGAACCCGGGCCAGTTCGGGCTCGATCCGCCAGCGCTCCCGACAGGCCTGCAGGAGCCTCTCCAGGGCCTCGCCCCTGACGACCGTGGCGATTCTTATGCGCTGCAGGTCACGAGGCGGATTCGGCAATTCCTCCAGCGCGGACTGGGCATAGCCCACCGCGCCCTCCGACAGGATGCGGGCGGGAGTTCGATAGCGCCACTTCAGCCGCGTGTTGCCCATGTCGAGGTCGAGAATCACAGGATCCATCAGCACGCACTCAAGGTGTGGATGATCGGCGCAGGCTCGCTTCGCCGCCATAAATCAGCTCTTCGCCCGCAGCGGTGTTCAGGCGCAATGCGCCCGTGTCGCTGACGCCAGCCACCTGGCCCACAGTAACCGTATCTCCTGCGTGTATTTCCACCTCGCGCCCGCCGAAGCAATCCAGGGACTCCCACTCCTCGCGCAACGGGGCAAACCCTTGTTGCTGGTAATTCGCCAGCATTGGCAGCAGATGGTTGAGAAGGTCCGCCGCCAACTTGTTGCGTGAGACCCCTTTATGAATAGCATCGAGGCTTATCCAGTCCTGATCGATATCTTTCGCCTCGCTGGCCAGCATGGCTACGTTGATGCCGACTCCGACAACAACCTGGCAATGACCGGCCGCGTCACCGGTCATTTCCAGCAGAACGCCCGCCAGTTTTCGCCCCTGCCACAAAACATCGTTCGGCCACTTGAGCTGGACTCCGTCGACACCCTGGGCACCCAGGGCGCGGACGATGGCCACCCCCACGGCGAGGCTCAGCCCTTCCATTGCAGCTGCGCCCGCAGTGAACTCCCAGACGAGAGACAAGTAGATGTTGCGACCATAGGGGCTCACCCACTGCCGCCCGCGGCGCCCGCGCCCTGCGCTCTGATGCTCTGCCAGGCAGATCAGGCCGCGGGCCGAACCGGATTGGGCTCGCTGAAGGGCCCGGGTATTGGTGGAATCGACGCTGCCGCACAAGTCCAGCTCCGTCAGCAGGCGGGCCGCGCCCGGAGTCAGCTGCTCGCGGATCCGCTCAGCGTCCAGAAGCTCCAACCCTTTCTCGACCCGGTAGCCCTGCCCTTTTACGCTGTGGACCCGAATGCCCAGGTCCTCAAGTTTTTTCAGCTGCTTCCAGACCGCCGTACGGCTCACCCCCAGCGCCTGCCCCAACTCTTCGCCCGAGTGGGTTTCACCGTCGGCCAGCAGGGCCAATACCGCGTCAATGCTCATCCTGTTCCTCAATAACCAGTTCATTGTTCTGTTTTGCGCCGGTGCCGCTCGCAAGGTATTTGCGGTCGAAGCGGCGGCCGAGCCGGGTCAGCACCTCGTAGCTGATGGTATTGGCCGCGCGGGCCATCTGCTCGATGCCAAGGTTTTCGTTAAGCACTTCGATATAGGGGTCAGTGGAGTTCCATGCGGAAGCAGGCACCCCGGATACGTCGAAAACCGTGAGATCCATGGAGATGCGCCCCACCACGGGCACACGCACACCGGACACCTCCCCCTCTCCGGCTCTGGACTGGGCGATCATCAGCCCGTCCGCGTAGCCCCCCTGAACCGTGGCCAGCAAAGCGCCGGCACGCACCGGCGCAGTGGCGCCGTAACCCACTGAGCCATCTTCACCGACCCTGCGCAACTGCAGCACCGGCAGGCGCAACCGCACCACCGGGCGAAAGGGTCCGCCGTTTTCCCCGGCCGGGTTGCCGCCATACAAGGCGATCCCGGGCCGCACCTGATCGAAGTGGTAATCCGGCCCCAGCAACACCCCTGCGGAATTGGCCAGGCTGGCCTTGATCCCCGGTGCCCATTGCCGGGCCTCGACCACAACGGCCTGAAAGCGTGCGCGCTGCTGTTGGTTCAGTGGATGGAGCCGGTCTTCCGCGCAAGCCAGATGACTCATAACCATTGTGCCCCCAAGCTCTCGGGCGGAGACACTCTCGGCCACCTGCCGCCATTCATTCAACCCGAGGCCGAGGCGATTCATGCCCGTATCCACCTGCAGCGCGCAAGCATGGATGCGGCCCTCGCGACGATTGGCGCTTGCCCATGCCTGGACCTGCGGCAGCGTGGATAATACCGGGATAAATCCATGACGACGGCATTCATCCAGATCCACCCCGGCCACGCCGTGGAATATGTAGACGCGCGAGCCCTCCCTGAGCAAGGGCGCTATGGCCAACGCCTCCTCGAGGGTAGCCACGAAGAACCCGCGGCAGCCGGAGTCAGCCAGTGCACTGACGACCGGCCCACTTCCGAGCCCGTAGGCGTCCGCCTTGACCACTGCTGCACATTCACTGTGCGGGGCGTGAGCCGTGACGCTGCGCCAATTGTCGATAATAGCCTGAAGGTCGATTTGCAGTTCGTTTCTGGGGGGTCTGTTCACTGGAAGCCTACGGGGGAACGGATACATCAGACGGAAGCACCGGTAACAGGCAGCGGCGGGAGGCCGTGATCCATTTCGATTCACCGGGCGGCCATTATGCCCCAACTGCGCGGCTCCGCGACAGGCACGTCAATTGCTTGCTCTACCTCAACCGGTCCGCGAAGGAAGAGCACCATGCACTATAGCAAAGCCATGATCGAGCTCGTGTTTGAAATTCGTCGTCGTGTGAAAAGCGAGTTGAAACCCGGCATCAAGCTGGCCAACCCCGGGCTCATGGATGAGCTGGCAGAGGTCTATCACAGCAGCAAGGACACCATCCTGCGAACCCTCATCAAGGAGTTGCTCAACAGCGCCGGGGAGCATTGGCCGCAATTGCTTGCCGAGATCCCGCACAGCACGCCGCCCGATTTCCGCAGCACCACAGTGCGGGTCTACCGCGGCCAGGTTTCCCTGGAAGCCGCAGCCGGCGCCGGTACCACAGAGTCCACGCCCGCGTCTGATAACGCGGCAAATGCCGACAAGCCGGTCCGCTACTACCGTGGAGTGCCAATCCCCTGACCCATCCTTGACAGTCCGCGGCTCGGTGCCGCTTAATCCTCCGGCATCCAATCAGGCCGCCCCGGGGGACGCTATGAGTTTCAAGCAACTACTGATCGCCAATCGCGGAGAAATCGCCATTCGCATTGCGGAAGCCGCCGCGGACCTTGGCATCCCCTCTCTGGCAATCTATTCCGAAGACGACGCCAACTCCCGCCACCGCTTCGCCGCCGACAATGCCGTGCCGTTGCAGGGTAATGGAGCGGCGGCCTATCTGGACCAGGACCAGGTCATTGCTCTCGCCCGCGAGCACGGATGCGATGCAATCCATCCAGGCTACGGATTCCTGAGCGAGAACGCGGACTTCGCAGCCCGTTGCAACTCCGCCGACATTCGCTTTGTGGGTCCGGGGGAGGAGGCGTTGCGCCTGTTCGGCCATAAACTGTCCGCGCGTGAGCTGGCGGAACGGGTTGGAGTGCCCGTCGCCGCGGCCACCCGGCACGCCGCCAGCGTGGAGGAGATTCGCCGGTTCTACCAACAGTTGCCCCAGGCGGCCATGGTAATCAAGGCAGTTGCCGGCGGCGGTGGCCGGGGCATGCGTATCGTGACTGATGCCACAGAGATCGATTCCGCCTTCGCACGTTGCCAGTCGGAGGCCCGCCAGGCCTTCGGCAACGGCGATGTGTATGCTGAAGCGCTGATCCGCAACGCCCGGCACGTGGAGGTGCAGATCATTGCCGATAACCAGGGCCATGCGATACACCTGGGCGAGCGGGATTGCACCCTGCAACGCAGACACCAAAAGCTGATTGAGATTGCTCCCGCACCCAAGCTGCCCGGCGAGCTGCGCGAGCAGCTTTACGAGGCGGCGCTCAGCATGGCGCGGGCGGCGAACTACAACAGCCTCGGAACCTTCGAGTTTCTGGTGGACGCGGAGAAGAGGTGCTTTTACTTCATCGAAGCCAACCCCCGCCTGCAGGTTGAGCACACGGTGAGCGAAGCCATCAGCGGTGTCGACCTGGTACAGACCCAGCTTCAGCTCGCCGCCGGCGAATCCCTCGCCACTCTGGGGCTTTCTGACACGCCCATTCTGCGCGGCTACGCCGTCCAGCTGCGCATCAACATGGAAAGCATCGACAGCGAGGGCAATATCAAGCCCAGTGGCGGCGTGATCGAACGCTTCGAAGCGCCCGCCGGCGCCGGGATTCGCGTGGACAGTTTCGGCTACGGCGGATATGCCACAACCCCGAACTTCGATTCCCTGTTGGCGAAACTGATCTGCTTCAGTCGCACCCCGCAGCTTGACCGAACGCTTAGCAAGGCCACCCGTGCCCTAAGGGATTTTCGCGTACTCGGTATTCGCACCAACATCGGTCTACTGAAAAGCATTCTGCAACTTCCCGAGTTGCAGAATTGGACTGTCACGACGGACCTCCTGGACGCTCGCCTGCCGGAACTGGCCCGCGCCGCATCGATGTCCGAGGACCCGGGCCCGCTTCCCGCCTCCGAGGTTGCCGCAACCGCAACGCAGATCACCGTCCCGACCCTGGACGATTCCCTGACCGCAATCGAATCCCCCTTGCAGGGTACGCTGGTCAGCATCGCGGTGGATGAGGGCCAGGAAGTGCATGCGGGCCAGGAAGTGGCGATTGTGGAATCCATGAAAATGGAGCACGTGATCACAGCGCCACACGCCGGGCGTGTGCGCAAGGTGCTTGCGAAGCCCGGCGAGACGGTCCGCGAGAATAGCATTCTGATGGGCATCGAACCCGGAGAAGCCGACGAGTCCGCAGCCACGGTCATGGAAACACTGGACCCCCATCGCGTTCGCCCCGATTTGCAGGAAACACAGGACCTGCACGCCTTGGGCCTCGACTCATCGCGCCCTGAAGCTGTTGCCCGGCGCCGCAAAACCGGTCAGCGGACCGCGCGCGAAAATATTGCCGACCTTTGCGATGCGAACAGCTTCATGGAATACGGGCCCCTGGTGATCGCCGCCCAGCGCGCCCGCCGCTCACTGCAGGAGTTGCGGGAAAAAAGCCCCGGCGACGGCCTGATCGGCGGGCTTGCCACCGTGAACGCAGATCTGTTCGGCAAGGACCGCACCCAGTGTGTTGCCATGACCTATGACTACACCGTGTTTGCCGGAACCCAGGGGCAGAAAAATCACCGCAAGAAGGACCGGCTGTTCGAGCTCGCGGAAAAGTGGCGCCTGCCGGTGGTGGTCTTCGCCGAAGGCGGGGGCGGCCGACCGGGCGAAACCGAACGCAACAGCGCCAGCGGCCTGAACTGCCTCGCCTTCTGGTACTACGCCAGGCTGAAGGGACGCTGCCCGCTGGTAAGCATCGTGTCCGGCCGCTGTTTCGCCGGCAACGCGGTGCTGGCGGGCTGTTCTGACGTGATCATCGCAACGGAAAATTCCAACCTGGGCATGGGCGGCCCCGCCATGATCGAGGGCGGCGGTCTCGGTCAGTTCAAACCCGAGGACGTGGGTCCTCTGGAACACCATCGCGCCAACGGCGTGGTCGACATTGCCGTGAAGGACGAAGCCCAGGCGGTTGCGGCCGCAAAAAAATACCTGGGCTACTTTCAGGGTCCGACCGCCGATTGGGAGTGCGCGGATCAGCATGTGTTGCGCACGGTGGTGCCTGAAAACCGTCTGCGCGTCTATGATATTCGCAAGGTCATCAATCTGCTCGCCGACAAGGATTCGGTGCTTGAGCTGCGCCGGGACTTTGCCGCCGGCATGATCACTGCCTTCGCTCGCATCGAGGGCCGCCCTGTCGGAATAGTCGCCAACAACCCCGCGCACCTGGGGGGCGCAATCGACAGTGAAGGCGCGGACAAGGCCGCCCGCTTCCTGCAACTGTGCAACGCTTTCGATATCCCCGTGGTATTTCTCTGTGACACTCCGGGCATCATGGTGGGACCGGAAGCGGAGAAAACGGCCCTGGTGCGCCATGCGGCGCGGCTGTTCATTGCCGGTGCCAGAATGAGTGCGCCCTTCTTCACGGTGGTGTTGCGCAAAGCTTATGGGCTTGGCGCTCAGACCATGGCCGGCGGCAGTTTCGCCGCCCCGGTTTTCACTGTGTCCTGGCCCAGCGGAGAATTCGGGGGCATGGGCCTGGAGGGCGCCGTCAAACTCGGCTACCGCAATGAGATTGCCGCCATTGAAGACCCGCAGGAACGGGAGGCTTATTTCCAGAAGTTGGTGGCGCAAATGTATGAATTGGGAAAGGCCACCACGGTCGCTTCCTACTTCGACCTGGACGAGGTGATCGATCCGAAGGATACCCGCCAGTGGATCGTTCGCGGGCTCGAGGCGACAATGCTGCGTGATGACAGCTCCGAGGGTGATCCTTACCTGGACACCTGGTAGGCGCATCGGGCGGTCTGAGGGATCTCTCAACGTGCGCTGCGGTCACAAAGATCTCTGAACCATCCGCTCGGGAGAGTCTCACCTGGCCAGGAGGCGATCAATGCCATGGAACGGCAATGCTCACCGCTTGTCAGCGCGCGGTCTGCACCGGAGCAGCGCGCTCGGGCCCGGCGTGCTGCGTCGGGTTGTACCTGCCATTACTGTCACGTATCCCGCGCGACTGATCGTGCCTGCTTTGTCGATCAGCCTGTCCGCGTGCAGCGGCCATCAGTCGGCCCTTGATCCCTACGGCCCCGTCGCGCAACGCATCGCGGATCTCAGCTGGGCGCTGTTCGCCGGTGGCGCCGCCATTTTTCTCCTCGTTCTGGGGATTCTGCTCTACGCCCTGCTCCGGCGTCGCACCGACCGACACCCCAATCACAACGCCTTCATATTTGTCGGCGGGGTGGCTTTCCCGGTGGTGACACTCTCGGTGCTGCTGGTTTTTGTCATGCGCATCGGCGCTGCTGTGACCGCCGAGGAAGAAAATGCTCTGCGTATCGAAGTCATGGCCCATCAATGGTGGTGGGAATTCCGCTATCAGGAGCCCGATGGTGAGCCGCGGGCGATCACCGCCAACGAGTTGCATATTCCCACCGGACGGCAGGTGGTTGTGGCTCTTGAATCTGCCGACGTGATCCACACCTTCTGGGTGCCCAATCTGGCGGGAAAACTGGATGTTATACCGGGCATGACCAACGAGCTGCGCTTTACAGCGGACCGCGAAGGTCGGTTTCGCGGCGTATGCAACGAGTTCTGCGGCGCCCAGCATACTCTGATGAACTTCTCCGTGGTCAGCCGGAATCCCGACGATTTCGATCGCTGGCTGGAAGGACAAAGGCAGCCGGCGCGCCCACCCGTGAACGACTGGTTACAGCAGGGGCAGGATGTTTTTCTCAGCTCCGGCTGCCCCCTCTGCCACACGGTACGGGGCACACCCGCGCGTGGTTCCACCGCGCCGGACCTGACTCATTTTGGCAGCCGGCTCACAATCGGCGCCGGGACGCTGGAAAACACCGTGGGTAATCGCCAGGCGTGGATCGCCAGCTCGCAACATCTCAAACCGGAAAACAAGATGCCGGAGTTTCGCATGGACAGCGAAAGCCTGCGCGCCCTCGCGGATTATCTGGGGAGTCTGGAATGACCTGGGTGAACACGGACGCGGCCCATGGACCCAGAGCATCCGCCACCGAAGAGGAAGACGCCCTTGATCGCACCTGGCGCACCCCGCGGGGCTTTGCCGCCATCAGTGCGGTCAACCAGACGCCTCTGGGCAAACGTTATCTGGTCACGGGGTTTTGCTTCTTCCTGATCGGCGGTTTGATGGCTGTGCTGATGCGCACCCAGCTCGCGGTACCGGAAAACGATCTGATCGATTACTCCCTCTACAACCAGCTTTTTACGATGCATGGCACCACCATGCTCTTCCTGTTCGCGGTGCCGATCCTGGAAGGCGCCGCCATTTATCTGATACCGCCCATGATCGGCGCACGGGACCTGGCCTTCCCGCGCCTGGGCGCCTTTGGCTACTGGTGCTACCTGCTGGGGGGCCTGCTCCTTTATTCCAGTTTACTGCTGGACATGATGCCGGACACCGGCTGGACCGTGTATACACCATTAAGCAGCTCCGAGTTCTCGCCGGAAAGCCGGGTGGACTTCTGGCTGACGGGCATCACCCTGGTGGAAATTGGCAGCGTTGTGGCGGCCGCGGAGATTGCTGTATCCATTCTCAAAACCCGCGCCCCGGGCATGTCCCTGAACCGCATGCCGCTGTTCGCCTGGTACATGCTGGTGGTCAGCTTCATGATCCTGTTCGGCTTCCCGCCCCTGATCATGGGCGACCTGTTGCTGGAGATTCAGCGCAGTCTGGACTGGCCCTTCTTTGACGTGGCGCGCGGTGGTCACGACTTACTGTGGCAACACCTGTTCTGGATTTTCGGCCACCCCGAGGTATACATCATCTTTTTGCCCGCCGCGGGCCTCGTGTCCACGATCATCGCCACCTTCATGCAGCGCCCCACGGTGGGCTATACCTGGTTGGTGGTGGCCGCGGTGGGCACCGGTTTCATGAGCTTCGGACTCTGGGTGCACCACATGTTCGCGACGGGGATTCCACTCATCTCCCTCGGCTGGTTCTCCGCCGCCAGTATGACCGTGGCGATATTCAGCGGCATTCAGATCTTTGCATGGCTGGCCACCCTGCTGTCCGGCAAACCCCGTCTTACCACCCCCATGCTGTTTGTGATTGGGTTTCTGGTGCTGTTCGTTGCGGGGGGACTGAGCGGGGTCATGCACGCGGTGATTCCGTTCGATTGGCAGACCCATTCCAGTTACTTCCTCATTGCGCACTTTCACTACGTTTTGTTCGGAGGCATGGTCTTCCCCTTGTTTGCCGCCTTCTACTACTGGTTCCCCATGGTCACCGGTCGAATGATGTCCGAGAAACTGGGCCGCTGGAATTTCTGGACCATGTTCATCGGTTTCAATATCACGTTCTTCCCCATGCACATTTCCGGGCTCATGGGCATGCCGCGGCGCGTGTATACCTATCCCCAGGGCATGTGGGAATGGGAAAACCTGCTGTCGACGATTGGCGCCTACCTGTTGGTGGTTTCCGTCCTGCTGTTCATGTGGAACTTCTATCGCAGCAAACGCCGGGGAGAAAAATGCGGCATCAATCCCTGGCAGGCGGGCACTCTGGAATGGGCCATGCCCAACCCAATGCCGTCTTACAACTTCCGCAGCATTCCCCGCGTGTCGAGTCGCTACCCGCTTTGGGATCAAAAAGAACTGCCCGATGCAGTCGAGCGCGATGACGGTTACCTGCCCTACCCGGTCGGCGATTTCCGTCTGGCGGTGACCAGCGACACCGTTAGCGGAGAGCTCGAAAGCGTGGTGGTGATGCCCAAGCCCGACTATGCCCCGCTGCTGGCCGCGCTTGGCCTGCTGCTGTCCATGGTGGGCGTGTTGATCAAAAGTCCCTGGGCCGCCGCGGGGGGGCTGGTGGCGTTTGTGGCGAGCTTGTTGTACTGGCTGTGGCGGCAACCCAACGCGGATGAAATGACACGTGATTGGGTTTCCCGGGAACTGGGGGTTCCGGTGGGCTCACAGGTGCCTCGCAATTTTGGCTGGTGGGGGCTGGTCATCGGAATCCTCGGGGATGCGGTCCTTTACGTCTCGCTGGTGTTTGCCTACTTCTACTTGTGGACCTTCGCTGACCGGTGGCCGCCGGAAAGTTTGGGTCAATTCAGCCTGGCGTGGCCCCTGCTCGGCGCGGTGGTCCTGGTGGCAGGCTGCTTTGTATTTCATTTCACAACCCGGGATCTGCGCCACAAGAATATCCTGGCCCTGGCGGCCTTGCTCGCCGCGCTGAGCGGAATCATTTATGCAGTGCTGCAACTCTTGCCGCTGCTCGACAAGGGGCGTTCGCCCACGGAGCATGCCTACAACGCGCTGATCTACACCTTGCTCGGCTTCAGTTTTCTGCACCTGGCCATCGGCGTGCTGATGCTGGGGTTCAGCGCGGTCTGGGCCTTGGCGGGCACGCCGGGGCTGTTGCGTGCGCAGGTGGAGCGCAATACTGCTCTGTTCTGGTATTACGCGGTGGCCATGAACCTGGTCACCACCGCGTTGATTTATCTGTGGCCTCTGGCGACCTGACGGGATGAAACTCCGATGCTGACACTGGTTCCCCGCGACAGATTGATTGGCGTTGTAGTCGGGCCGGTTTTGTGGTCGCTGCAATTTGTAATCAGTTATCTGGTCACCGGCGTCGCCTGCACTCTGAACCTAGGTCGGGCTTCGGTGGGCGGGCTGAGCATAGCCCAGTGGCTGCTGGTTTTGCTTGGCATCCTGTTTGGCGGAGCCATTGTCGCCGCCGCCTTCCAGGCCCAGAGCGGTCGCCGTGACGCCAGATCGCGGACCGCGACCGATGCGGCGGTGCGTGAGGAGTTTCTCTACAGCGCTGCTCTGGGACTGTGTGGGCTGTCCCTGGTGGGGAGCGCGTGGCTGGTGGTTGCCGCCGTGATTACCCCGCTTTGTTGAACTCAAGAAAGCTGGATTTGAGAATCGTTGAATTTGAGAATGGATTGAACCGGTAAATGATTGAACCAGTGTTTGGACGATTGTGAGGAAGGGATGAGACTCACCGCAAGACCGTGGACGCGTCTGATCGGCCCCCTCGCCGCGCTGCTGGCGTGTTGCACCATTGCCATCGCCCAGGAGGAGAAGCCGGTACTGCGGGTCTGTGCGGACCCGAACAACATGCCCTTCAGCAATCGCCAGGGGGAAGGGTTCGAAAACAAACTGGTGGAGCTGGTGGCCGACAAACTGGAGGCGAACCTGCACTATACCTGGCAGCCGCAGAGACGCGGCTTTCTTCGGACCACCCTTTACGCCGGCGAGTGCGACCTGGTGGCGGGCGTGCCCAGCAGTCTGGAGCTGATTCTCGCCACCCGCCCCTACTACCGCTCAACCTATGTGTTTGTGCAGCGCGCGGACCACAGGCCGCGCATCGAGTCCTTCGACGATCCAGCCCTGCGCTCCATGCGGGTCGGCGTCCACCTGATCGGTGATGACGGGAACAACAGTCCTCCCGCTCACGCGCTGACCCGGCGTGGGCTGACCAGCAACCTGAAGGGCTACATGATCACCGGCGATTACCGGCAAGACAGCCCACCGGCCCGCCTGGTGGAAGCGGTCGCCCAGGGTGACGTCGATGTGGCGGCAGTGTGGGGCCCTTTGGCCGGTTACTTTGCAAGCCGGCAAGAACGCAAACTGGTAATGACCCCGGTTTCACCCAGTATCGATATTCCCGCTCTGCCTTTCATCTACAGTATCTCCATGGGGGTGCGGCTGGATGATCGCGAGCTGAAAGCCCAGGTCGATCAGGTGCTTCACCAGCATCGGGCCGAGGTGCAACGAATCCTCGATGACTTCGGTGTTCCGCGTCGCTAGGCGGAGGCGGGATGGCGCAAAGTAGCAGCGGTCCACAAAGGGTTCGCGCCGAGGCTAGCTGGCATTCGGTCGCAGCGGGGCCCAGCCCGCGCCTGGCCTTTGCGATCACGCTGCTCCTGCCGGACGTTGCCGAGGGTCATGCGGATCAGCCTCCAGCGCCCCACGACCTTTGGTCCGCATGGAATATTCAGATCTGGCTGCTGGTCGCGCTCGGCGCGTCCCTGCTGCTCTTCTCGGTCGGACGGCGCCGACTCCAGGCCCGAAGTCGGCACGGGGCCTCCTGGCGCTTGCGCCAAACCTGCCACGGCCTCGCCCTGGTCTTTCTCTTTGTGGCCTTGATTTCGCCCCTGGATGCGCTGGGCGAAGCCCTGAGTTCCGCTCACATGGCCCAGCACATGCTGCTCTTTTTCGCGGCTCCCTTGCTGGTGCTGGCCCGCCCGGTTCCCGTATATCTGTGGGCGCTGCCCGTGCGCTGGCGTCGATTCCTCGTCCGCCCCTTCCTGAGTCCGGGGCTCGGGGGCCTGTGGGCCGGCCTCAGCTCGCCGCTCACGGTGTGGGCCCTGTACGCGCTGGTCCTATGGGGCTGGCATGCGCCGATGTTTTACCAGGCCGCGCTGGCGATCCCCTGGGTCCACGACCTGGAGCATTTCAGCTTCCTGTTTTCCGGGCTGCTGCTCTGGTGGGCCGTGTTTCGTCCCGGAACGAGGGCCCGGGGCATGCTGATTCTTTTCGGCACCATGTTGCACAGCGGGCTGCTGGCGGCGCTGATGAGCTTCTCCACGCGCCCCTGGTATCCAGCCTATGTGGACAGCACCATTCAGTGGGGACTCACTCCCTTGCAGGACCAGCAGTTGGCCGGGGCCTTGATGTGGGTGCTCGGCGGACTGGGCTATCTGTTCGCCGGCCTTGCGTTTCTCATCCTCTGGCTCGGCAACTTGAACACCCGCTTTCTGGACGGGTCGACACTCTCAGAACTTCGGACCGAAGGAGGCAAGCAAGAATGAATTCTTCATTGGCCGTCGGCGGCCTGCTTCCAGTGCTCCTGCTCCTTGCCTTATCCGCTGCTGGCGAGCCAAGCGGATTGATCTTTGTGAGCAACGAGAAGAGCCATGAGATTTCCGTTCTCGACCCGGACAGTTTCGAAGTAGTCAAATCCATCCCCACCTCGCGCCGCCCCCGGGACATGAAATTCGACCCGGACCAGAGCCGCATCTATGTGGCCTGCGGTGATGACGACGTGATCGACGTAGTGGATCTCACCAGCCTGGAGGTGGTGGATCGCATCCCCACCGGCAGAAGCCCCGAGGCCTTTGCGCTGAGTGCCGATGGCCAGCAGCTCTGGGTGTCCAACGAAAGTAATGCCACCGTGGGCTTCATCGATGTGGCCAGCAAGGCCATGGTGTTCGAATTGCCGACCGGGCCGGAACCGGAGGGCGTCACCCTGGGGCCGGACGGCAAGATGCTCTACGTAACCTCGGAGATTGCCGACATGGTCCACGTGGTGGACATCGCGGAGCGCCGGATCGTAAACAGCATCCTCATCGGTACTCGTCCCCGGCGCACAGTGATTTCCCCCGACGGCGCGGAAGTGTGGGCCAGCGCCGAATTGTCCGGTGACGTTTACGTGCTGGACCGGAACACTCACGAGGTCCTGGACGTAATCAGCTTTCTGCCGCCGGGGATGCGGGTCGCCGACGTGATGCCGGTGGGCATGGCACTGGCGCCGGATGGGGAAACACTGGTGGTCACCCTGGGCAACGCCAACCACATAGCCTTCGTCCACATGAAAAGCCGGGAGGTGGAAGACTACCTGCTGGTGGGCAGTCGCCCCTGGGAGGCGACCTTCAGCCGGGACGGGCGTCGGCTCTACGTGGCCAACGGCTTGTCCGACGATTTGAGCATCGTGGACCCGCGGAAGCGTCGGGTCATCAAATCTGTTCCAGTGGGGCAGGTTCCTTACGGAATCCTCATTGATGAGTAGCAGAGTCATGCCAGTGACACGGCGCAGCCACCGAAAAGTCAGCAAGCATTTACATCTTTTCTGGTCCGTGCTGTTCCTCGGGAGCCTGCTCTTCGGGAGTGAAGCGGGTAGTGCCGCCGAGAAAGCGAGGCAAGCACTCACCATCGGCTACCTGGAGCTCGCCGACGACCCGCGCTACGAAGAACGCAGCGCCTACGCCCGTATTCAACTGCGCTCCCGGCTGCGCCCCCTAGCCGGTGCCCGAGTGGCCCTGGATGAAGCAAAAACTACCGGTCAAATCATCGGGGTGGACTTCGCTCTCAAACATTTCCGGGGTGAGAGCCTGGCCGCGCTGGTAGATAGAGTGGAACGATGGCAGCAGCAGGGAATCGGCTTTGTGCTGCTGGACCTGCCCGCCGAAGTCACCGCACGCCTGGCTGCCGCCACCCGCGATCGCTCCCTGCTGTTATTCAACGTCAGCGCCCCGGAGGACATTCTGCGCGATGGCCATTGCGAAGCGCACCTGATGCACACCCTTCCGAGCCGGGCCATGACGGCGGATGCCCTGGTGCAGTATCTGGTGTCGAAGAACTGGCGCCGCCTCCTGGTGCTGCAAGGGCCTCTGCCCGCAGATGGGGAACTGGCGGACGCCCTGCAGCGGTCCGCCCGCCGCTTCGGCGCCAAGGTGGTGACGACCCGCGCCTTCGAGCCGGGCAACGACCCGCGCCGGCGCGAGGCCAACAACATCCCCCTTCTGACTGCCGGAGAGAACTACGACGTATTGGTCGTGCTGGACAGCGAAGGGGAGTTCGGCCGCTACGTTCCCTATCAGAGCAAAATACCGCGGCCGGTGGTGGGAACCACAGGGCTTACGGCGCGGGCGTGGACCTGGGTCTGGGAGCGCCACGGTGCGCCCCAGGTCAACGAGCGCTTTCAGGATCGCGCCGACCGCCGGATGGGCGACGCGGACTGGGCGGCCTGGGCGGCTGTAAAAGCCATTGTCCAGAGCGCGATCCGCAGCCGCTCCACCGACTTCCCACCCGTCAGTGCCTATCTGAAAGGGGAGAAACTGCGGCTGGATGGAGCCAAGGGGCCGGCGCTCAGCTTTCGCAGCTGGAACAACCAGCTCCGGCAGCCGGTGTTGCTGACGACCCACAACGCAGTCATTGCCCGGGCTCCGCTGGATGGCTTTCTTCACCCCGAGGACGAACTGGACACCCTCGGCAGCGACGAGGGTGAAAGCCGCTGCGAGTTCGCGGAAGGCGAGGCATGATGGAGGCCGTGCTCGAAACCCGCTCCGTCAGCAAAAGCTTCGGTTCGCGACAGGCGGTGGAGCAGTTGAGCATGAAGGTGCAGTCCGGCGAATTTGTTGCTCTGCTCGGGCCCAACGGAGCGGGCAAGACCACGCTTTTCCAGATAATCAGCGGGCTGTACGCACCCGACTCGGGGGAGATAGTGATCGCTGGCCATCCAGTGGACCGAGCGCCCACCAGGGCCCTGGCCGCCATGGGGCTGGTGTTTCAGCAACCCACCGTGGATCTGGACCGCAGCATCGCGGCCAACCTGCACTTTCATGCCCGCCTCCACGGCCTCCCCCGTCCCCTGCGTGACCAGCGCATCCGCGATCAGCTCAGCGCTCTGGACCTGGAGGACCGGGCGCGCGACCGAATGAGCACTCTCAGTGGGGGCAATCGGCGCCGGGTGGAAGTGGCGCGGGCACTGCTTCACCGGCCACAACTTCTACTCATGGACGAAGCCTCCGTCGGCCTCGATCCTCGCGCCCGGCATGCGTTTCTGGAAAGCATTCGCACATTATGTCGCCAGGGGAAACTGGCCGTTCTCTGGGCGACACATCTCGTGGACGAAGCCGAGGCTGCGGACCGGGTCCTGGTCATGGATCATGGACACCTGATTGCAGCGGACACACCGGCCCGGTTGCTGGCGGCTCAAGGCACCACCTCCCTGGCGGAGGCCTTCCTGCAACTCACCGCGCCGGGGCCGCTCCCAACCGGGGAGGTCGCATGAGAGCGGGCCATGCACTTGGCGCATTCGCGGCTATTGCCGCCCGGGAGTTTGAGCGCTTTGTTCGCCAACGGGGTCGGCTGCTGTCGTCGCTGGTGCGCCCACTCTTGTGGCTGGGAGTTTTTGCGGCGGGTTTTCAGAATGTATTCGGAGTGTCGATCATTCCGCCCTACGACAGCTACGTGACCTACCAGGAATATGTACTGCCGGGTCTGCTGGGCATGATCCTGCTGTTCCAGGGGATGCAGTCTTCTCTGTCCATGGTGTACGACCGGGAGATGGGCATGATGCGGCTCCTGCTCACGGCGCCCCTGCCTCGCGGCTACCTGCTGTTCAGCAAACTGGCCGCCGGCACCTTGCTGTCAGTGGCCCAGGCTTATGCCTTTCTGGCTGTGGCGTGGACCCTGGATGTTTCCCTCCCACCGCTCGCCTGGTTGACCCTGCTGCCGGCTCTTGCTCTCGCCGGACTGATGCTCGGGGCCCTGGGTCTGATGCTCTCCGTTTACATCCGCCAGATGGAAAATTTTGCCGGGGCCATGAACTTCGTAATCTTTCCCATGTTCTTCATCTCGCCCGCCCTCTACCCGTTATGGCGACTCGAAGAAGCCGCGGCAGAGTGGATCTACCAGGTCGCGCGCTTCAATCCCTTCAGCCACGGAGTGGACCTGATCCGGTTTGCGGCCTATGGCCAGCTGCACGGAACGGCGCTGGCCATCGTCTGCGGCTGGCTGGCCGCGTTCATGTTGGTGGCGATCCGGGGCTACGATCCCCAGCGGGGATTACTGCGGCGAGTCCAGCGACCGGCGTGATCAGAACAAACTCAATTGCGCTTCGGACTCGCGCGGCCCTTTGTTCGGCGGCACCGCAAAAAGATCACAGTTCAGCTCGACGGACTCGCGCCGGTTGAGTTGCAGCCGCGCACAGGCTTTGCGAAAACGCTGACTGATCAGTTCCGCAAAAACGCCGGTCCCCCGCATGCGCTGGCCAAACTGATTCTGGTAGTCACCACCGGCCCGACTCTGGCGAATCAGGCTGATCACATGCTCCGCCCGCTGGGGGTAATGTTCATGCAACCATTCATAAAAAAGATCACGGACTTCCCGCGGCAAGCGCAGAAAAACATAACCCGCCGTCTGCGCACCGGCTTTTGCGGAGGCCTCCAGAATCGCCTCCATCTCCTGATCGTTAATCATGGGAATGACCGGCGCCACCAGTACCCCGACCGGTACCCCGGCAGCACTCAATTGCGCCACCGTATCGAGCCGCGATCGAGGCGAAGCCGTGCGCGGCTCTAGGGTACGTTTAAGACCATTGTCAAGAGTTGTCATACTGACCG
Organism: Gilvimarinus sp. F26214L; assembly: GCF_054401055.1. NCBI lineage: Bacteria > Pseudomonadati > Pseudomonadota > Gammaproteobacteria > Cellvibrionales > Cellvibrionaceae > Gilvimarinus > Gilvimarinus sp. F26214L. Next base: position 19,025 of record NZ_JBTIYG010000021.1, read on the forward strand.
TCACCGAACACAGCGAATCCTCTGCCATTGCTTCCAGAATGTCCCGGTCGCGCAAGACATGACTGCCTTTGGTGATGATCGACACTGGATGGCGATACCTCTGCAGAACAAGGAGTAACTCACGGGTGAGACTGAGGCGCTGGTCCACGGGTTGGTACGGGTCGGTATTCGTACCCAGCACAATGGGTGCGCAGCGGTAGTTTCTTTTCTCCAGCGCCGCCTCCAGCAACTGGGGGCCATCCGGTTTGTAGAAGATCCGGGTTTCGAAGTCGAGACCGGGGGAGAGGTCCAGATAGGCGTGGCTCGGCCGCGCGAAACAGTAAATGCAGCCGTGCTCGCAGCCACGATACGGATTGATGGAGCGGTCGAAGGGTACATCCGGCGACTCGTTTCGAGTGATGATACTCCTGGCGCGATCCACATGAAGCTCGGTGGCGGGAATCCGGCCGCGGTGCTCCTCCGCCTCAGCCGGTTGTTCCGGCTCCCAGTGCGAGTGGTGCTGCAGGAAGCGGCTGCTTCTATTGCTGATCGCACCACGGCCCCTGATAGGCCGGTTCGAATCAGGTGGCGTTCTCATACTCCGTCTCCCGAGCCGGTCGCTGTCATGCATTTGCCCGATACTGTATATCAATACAGTAACCTGCTGGCTCCCGCCTGTAAAGAGAAATACGGCACGCAGGTCGTCCAACTGGCGCCTTTTACAGGCGCTGTGGCATAATCGGCGGCTGGCATTTGGCGGGTTCCCGCCGCTGTGTCGCAGGATAATAAGGCGCGTATGAAGAAGCGGATTTTGGTATTGGGGTACTCACAGTCCGGGCAGCTCAACAGGCTGCTGGATTCCATTCTGGCACCTCTTGCAGGTGCGGAAGAGATTGAAGTTCATCGACGGAATCTTGAGCCCGTGGAGCCGTTCCCGTTCCCGTGGCCCTTCCTCCAGTTCTTCAACACCTTCCCGGAATGCGTATACGAAACCCCGGTGCCCCTGGAACCGCTGAGCGTACCCACATCCGAACGGTATGATTTGATTATCCTGGCCTACCAGGTCTGGTTTCTTTCTCCGTCCCTCCCGGTCACCAGCTTTCTGCAAACTGAAGCGGCGGCGCATCTGTTTCGGGACACTCCCGTGATTACGGTAATTGGCTGCCGCAACATGTGGCTGATGGCCCAGGAGAAAGTCAAAGCACGACTGAAACAACTCGGAGCCCGGCTGATCGACAATATTGTTCTGACCGATTACGCCCACAGTGCGATGACTTTTGTCGCCACGCCCATCTGGGTACTGACCGGCAACAAGGGGCCGTTTCTGGGCGGTCTGATACCGAGGGCGGGCATTTCGGAAGAGGATATCGCTGCAGCATCCCGCTTCGGTCAGGCCATCGCGGCACAACTCCCCCACCAGAGCGGTGAACCCCGCCCCATGCTCGCAGGGCTCGGCGCCGTCTCGGTCAACGAGCGCCTGATCGCTTCCGAACAGATTGCCCATCGCAGCTTCAGAATCTGGGGGCGCCTGCTGCGCGCAATTGGCCCCCAGCAATCCGTGTTGCGAAAGTGCGTGCTTGTGCTTTATGTACTATTTTTGGTGATGATGATTCTCACTGTGGTGCCGCTGTCGGCGCTGCTGAAGCGGCTGTTCGCCCCACTCCTCAGCCGACGCACGGCGGCACAGAAACTGTATTTCGCCGCCCCCTCGGGCGAGGCCACCGACCGATTGAATTAGGGCCTGATATGGCATTGCCTCCGGTTTACATCACCAACATCGCCTCCTTTCTACCCAACGAGCCCGTCGACAACGACAACATGGAGCGTATCCTGGGCCAGGTAGGGGGCCGCCCATCCCGCGCGCGCCGTCTGGTGTTGCGCAGCAACGGTATTCAATCACGCTATTACGCGATCGACCCGCAGACGCTGCGACCCAATTACACCAATGCCCAGTTGACTGCGCGAGCGGTGCAAAAACTGGAGCAGGAGGGGTTTGACCTCGGCACCCTGGGCTGCCTCAGTTGCGGAACCTCCATTGCAGACCAGCTGATGCCCAATCACGCGGTCATGGTCCAGGGGGAACTGGAGCTGGCGCCCTGTGAGGTGGTGGCAACCAGCGGCGTGTGCCTGGCGGGAATGACCGCCATGAAGTACGCCTACCTTGCGGTTGCCAGTGGCGAACACCGATCGGCCGTGGCCACGGGCTCGGAGCTTTCTTCGGCAATGATGCGCGGAGAGAATTTCAAAGAGGAATCCGAAGCCCAACTGGCCAAACTGGGCAGCCAGCCGGAACTGGCCTTTGAAAAAGACTTCCTGCGCTGGATGCTGTCTGACGGGGCCGGCGCGGTGTTGCTGCAATCGACGCCTGCCGAGGGGCGCCTGTCCCTGCGCATCGATTGGCTGCACGTCTACTCCTACGCCGGTGAAATCGACACCTGCATGTACGCGGGCGCCGTCAAGAATGCAGATGGCAGCATCACCGGCTGGCAGCAGTTCTCCGACAAGCAGCGCCGCGAGGATTCCGTGATGGCCGTGAAGCAGGACGTGAAGCTCCTGAACGAGAATGTGTTGCATTACACTGTGGAGCGGCCGCTGATCGATCTGATCGAACGCTATCAGTTGCGCGCCGAGCAGTTCGACTACTTCATCCCGCATTATTCCTCCAACTTCTTCGCCGAAGGCGTGTACGCTAGTCTCAAGCGCGTGGGCCTCGACATTCCCCGGGAGCGCTGGTTTACCAACCTCAACCAGAAAGGCAACACGGGCTCGGCCTCCATCTACATCATGCTTGACGAGCTGTATCGATCGGGCCGTCTGCAGGCGGGCGAAACCCTGCTTTGCTACATCCCCGAAAGCGGCCGCTTTTCCTCCGCCATGATGAAGCTGACCGTCGTCGGCTGACCAGCTACCATCTGAATCTCGAGCAAGGGATTAAACGTCAATGAAGAAAGACGAGGTACCACAGGACCGGGATTCCACCTATGCCGGGCAGCACAAGCTGCTCTATGCGGTCGACGAAAAGGGGAATTACACGGGCGTTCACTCCAGTGGCTGGGAGGTGGAAAGCGCCGCAACCCGCGACGCGATTGCCGTCATCGACCTCGATCGCCGGGACGCGTTGCTACGCGCGAGACAGGGGCAATGCTCGCCTCTGGAATACCACATGTACGACCGGCGTATGGATGTTTCTTTGCTTGCCCAGGCAACCGGGTTATTCAAGTGGCGTATCCGCCGGCATTTCCGACCGGACGTGTTTACGAAGCTTTCCCCCGCGATTATCGAGCGCTACTGTGAAGCGCTCGGACTGACCCGGGGCCAACTGAATTCCCTGCCTGAGGAGCGGGACCATGACTGACCAAAGCTCCGCGGGAATCGCGCTGGTGGACCCCGGCATACGGGATTTCCAGCACCTGCAGTCTGCCCACTGCGAAAGCGGCGTCATGGCCTCCATGCTCACCCACTATGGCCTGCCGATGACAGAGCCCATGGCCTTCGGTTTGTCCAACGCGCTCGGTTTCGCCTATATCCCCCTGGTGAAGCTGTCGGGCATGCCTCTGATCGCCTACCGCATGCCGCCACGATGGATCATCAAAGGGCTGCAAAAGCGCATCGGACTGCGCATGAAATTCCAGACCTTCGGCGACCCCCAAAAAGGCATGGACCAGCTTGACGCGCTCCTGGACAGCGGCAAGCTGGTGGGACTGCAGACCAGTGTGTACTGGCTGCCCTACTTCCCGGAAGAAATGCGGTTTCATTTCAATGCTCACAATCTGCTTGTAATCGGTCGCCAGAAAGACCAGTACGCAATCAGCGATCCTCTCTTTGAGCAACCGGTGAGCTGCCCCCGGGCGGACCTCCGCAAGGCGCGCTTTGCCAAGGGCGCTCTCGCGGCCAAAGGCATGATGTACTACCCCGTATCCGTGCCCTCCGATATCAATTATCGCAAGGTCGTGCCCCAGGCCATTCGCGCCAACTACAAGATTATGGCCAAGGCGCCGCTGCCTGTGATCGGGATTCGTGGTATTCGATACCTCGGCAAAAATCTCAAGAGGGTGGCGGCGGATCCGAAGAGGAGCCAACGCTACCTGCCTCTCTACTTGAGCCATATCGTTCGGATGCAGGAGGAAATCGGCACCGGAGGCGCCGGCTTCCGCTTTATTTATGCTGCGTTCCTGAACCAGGCCTCAGCCCATGTGGCAACAGATTTACTGCAGGAAGCCTCGGCACACATGACGGCAGCGGGCGATGAGTGGAGACGGTTTGCTCTGACAGCCAGCAAGATGAGCCGGCAGCGCATTCCGATGGACGTGAATGAACTCGACCGCATTCTCAATGAATGCGCTGATCGGGAGAAAGCCGTATGGGAGTTGCTGCGCAAAGTATAGCGCCTGGACCGGCGCCGTTGGCTGAAGAGCCCCGCCCTGCACGCTCGCGGTAATTCGACTTACGGCGCCGCCAGCCACACAACGCTGAAGCGTCCCGCGGGATCACTGTTCACGTGCAACATCGACCTCGCACCGCGAGCAATAAAGCCCTCAATCGCGGCACCGGTGGCGCTATCGTACCCGGCAAGCTCCTGCCGGTACCTCCAGACCTGATCAATACCCGTCGTTCGCAGGATGCGCTCCTGGTCAACCGGCTGCAGGTGCTGCCCCGGTGCCAGCTCGGCCGCCCGGAAATCGCCCGCGCGCAGCCACTGATGAAGCCCTTCCCAGTTGCTGAAATTCTTTACCGCCCGCACCCAGGCCAGGGCCGGGCGGGGATCGGCAGCGTTGCCCAGCAACAACCAGTGACTGGCTTCCGCAACTGTGGCATCGGGCGGTCGTTGAGTGCGCTGCCGATGATCGGACAGCGGTGTGGAGCAGGAGTCCACGCTGCCGACCAGGGCACTGCGAACCTCACCACGGAGCACATCCAGCCATGCACACTTCAGCGCTGCCGTAATCGGGTCGAAGCGGTTGGTAATGAAGTTGCTGCGGTCGTGCAGACCGAGGGCACGGGCCACATGAAAACAGGCGGCATTGCTCACGGAGTTGACGAACGTCAATGGCCCCGGCAACTCCCTGCGACCCACCATGTCCTCCAGCAGTTCTACGGTGACCTGCGTGTCGCCGCGGCACGATGCGAAGTAGACCGCCGTGTCCGCGGGGAGATCCTGCCCACTGGCGCAGCGGCCGGCGCCGATTAGAGCAAGCTGCACAAAGCGCGTCACCCGGCGCACCGCCACGCCGGTCGCGGCCCGGACCGCTTCTTTCAGCTCGGGCAGGGAATCGTCGTCCACGGGACAGTAGTAAGTGCCCGTGGCTGTGATCTTCAACTGGCTGCCCGACGCGCTCATTGTGCCGGCCCATTACTGACAATCAACGAGGTGCTGTTTCCCCCGAAACCAAAATAGTTCAGCATAAAGTGCCCGGCGCCGATGGGTGTACTGGCTTGATTGAGTGTGAAACCCAGGCCCGAATCCTCAGCGGCCACCCCGGGGGTGCCCGGTAGGAACCCGTCTTCGATCGCGCGGCAAAACAGGATCAACTCCGCCAGACCGCACGCGCCCAGGGTGTGTCCGATATAGGGTTTGAGGGTAGTGCACGGCGGCAGAGTCTGAAAGGTGCCGAGCATCCCGTTCGCTTCGGCAGCATCACCGGATAAGGTCGCGGTGCCGTGGCACTTGATCGCGCGAATTGCCTCGGGCCTCAGGCGCGCATTGTGCAGAGCCTGCTCAATGACCCGCTGGACGGCGGAGCCGTCCTCCCGCGTGGTGGATACGCTGTAAGTGTCACAGTTGTTGGCCCCGCCGCGCAGATGGAAACCCTTTCGCTCGGGCGACCGGCCGATGACCAGCGCAGCGCAACTCTCCCCGAGCACCAGGCCGTCTCGCTCCCGGTCGAAGGGGCGCATTGCTCCGGGACTCAAGAGCTGCAAGGCCTGAAATCCGTAGGTCGTCGTGGTATTCACAAACTCCACGCCAACGACCAGGGCATGCTCTATTTCCCCCAGCTCAATCAGCTTACTGGCATACCAGAGTGCATTCGCGCTGGAGGTACAGGCTGTATTGAAGGTGTAATCTTCACCGCCTAAATCGAGTTTTTGCCGGATTCGCTCAGTCAGATTGCCCATCCCGCAATCCGCAAGTGCAATGGCCGGCCCCCCGGCATCCAGAGCGGCGCGGTAGCGGGCCTCTTCGGCAGCAATATCAAAGGAGGAGGAACCAACGAACAGGGCCATCTGGCGCCGTTGGGCAGAGTTGAGACCGGCGGCGGCAATCGCATCCTCCATGACCTTGATGAGGACATGGTCCAGTCGCAGGACCGGGTCATCTATCGGCAGTCCGGACAGGAGGAAATACGGGATGGCCGGCGCCGTACCGGATTTCAGGGTGCAAGGCACGGAGGCGGCTTGGGGCAGGCCCCGGTGGAGCGCCGCTACCGAGTCGCACAAGGTGCTGCCCAGTGAGGTATGGAGGGCGGAGCCAAGAAAGAATGCGGAGTTCATGAAAAGCCGGTGGATGCAGGTTGAGCCGCTTACCGCAGGCTCGCCGATTCGGACTGAATGTGCTGCGCCAGGCTGTTGACAGAGCCCAGGGCGCGGCGCGCGACGGGGCCGTTCTCAATGCGAATTCCGTAGTTCTTCTGAACCCACATGGAAATCTGCAATGCATCCAGGGAGTCCAGGTCAAGCCGACCACCAATCAACTGTTCATCATCGGCGATCTCGGTGGGCTCCATGTCCTTGTCGCATTCGTCGATTATCATTTTTTTTAGAGTGAGCTTCAGCTCGGCACTATCCATCAATCACACTCATCGCTTCATACCTGCCGTGCGCGGGTCATTACGGCCAGGGCAACACCGGTCAGAGCAAGCCCGAATAGCGTCAGGGCCAGGGCCTTGGGCCAGACCAGGGCAAGCCCGCCATTGCGAAGCAGAACATCCAGAAAGCCTTCCAGCCCCCAGGCCATGGGGGAGAGCTGACCGATTTGCTGCATGGTGGCAGGCATCAGAAATAAAGGCACCATGATACCACCCAGGGCCGCCAGAATTATATTGCCGGCTCCTCCGAGCGTGGTGGCCTGCTCAGTGGTGCGGGCAACCGCGGCAATAAATACAGCATAGCCCAGGGCAGCGATGCTTGCCGCAGCGGCGATGAGCATTAATGCTGACCAGGAGGACCCCAGATGGAGCCGGTCGCCGCCCAGCAGGGGGATCAGATAAACCCCTACCGCCAGCATGCACGCAACCTGAACCTGCATGACGACGAAATAGGGAATCAGTTTGCCGGCCACGAGTTGCCACGGCGGCACCGCAATGGTCCGCAGGCGCCGAAGAGTACCGAATTGACGCTCCCGGATGAGCGTATTGGACAGTGGCACCACCACAAAGAACATGGCAAACACCAGCCACGCGGGAACGCTCTGCTGGACCGCGCTGGGAGCTTGCTGCTGCTCCCCGCTGTAGGCGTAATCCACCGTGAGAGCAACCGCAGCCAATTCATCCAGCGGCTGCCCGCCACCGATAAAGGAGTCCTCCTGGTCGGCCAGCATTCGCTCGACCTTCAAACCGCGCAAAACTTCCTGCATGGCCATTACAAAAATGGCCTCGGTCTGCTTGTTCACGCCCGGGGCGACCAGCAGGTCGACGGCCACGGGATTGCCGCTGTCATCGGAGTCCGGCAGGTCATCCACTGTCAACAGAAATGCTGCATCATCCTGCTCGACCTGCTGCCGGAGCGCGGCGCGATCGGTGGCGGCTGGCAGGGGCACAAACTGAAAGCCGCCGGCCGCGCTGAGGTTCTCAACCAAAGCCGCGGACTCCTCATTATCCGCCCGATCATGGATCAGCACCTGCAACCGGGCACCACCCAGCGCCGCAAAATTCTGTTGCATGGCGAGGGACATGATCACGATGAACACGACCGGCATGGCAAACATGAGCAACAGACCGTGCAGATCACGCACCAGAAGCAAAAACTCTTTGTAAAGGATTGCCGCAAGACTGGCCACGCGTTTACTGGTCCCGAAGTTCATTTTTGGTGAGCGAAAGATAAATGTCCTCCAGGCGATTCAAGCCATATTGAATCTGGCGCGGCTGCAAGCCCATACCGCCAATCTGCTCCAATATTCGGTCAAGACTTCGGTCCTGGTCAAAACGGATTCTCACTCGCTTGCCCTCGGTTTCGCAGTGCCCCAGTTGAGCCAGTAAAGCCGCCTGTTGCTGGTCAGGTGCTTCGCGCAGAGAAACTTCAAGTATGCGCTCCTGCTGGTCCAGCAGACTGGCGAGACTGCTTTGTATCACCACCCGACCGTGATCGACAATGGCCACTGAATCGCAAACGGCCTGGATCTCTTCCATGTAATGGGAGGTGTAGACGATCGTCATACCACGGGCTTTGAGTCCGCGAATAGCCTCAAGAATGAAGTTGCGGGACTGGGCATCGATGCCAACTGTTGGTTCATCCAGATACAGGATTTGGGGATTGTTGAGCAGGCCGATGGCCAGGTTCAGGCGCCGCTTCAAACCACCGGAGTAGGTGTCCGCCGGGCGATCCAGAACATCCTGAAGCCCACAAACAGCGGCAGCCCAGCCAATGCGCTCCTTCCGAAGGGAACCCACGAGCCCGTGGAGCCCCGCAAAGAACACCAGGTTTTCATGGCCCGTAAGGTCGGGATAGAACGCCAGGTCCTGGGGAACAATAGACCCGATGCTTTTGATGGCCCGCAGTTCGGACAGCCCATGGCCACCCACGTGGACCCGGCCGGAAGCACTGGAGAGCATTCCCGTCAGAATGGACAGCAGCGTCGTCTTCCCCGCACCGTTCGGGCCGAGCAGACCGAAGCATTGACCCCGGGGGACCTGCAGGGAAATGTTGTTGAGAGCAGGAGGGAATTGACGTCCGTACCGGAAGCTGAGTCCATCGACGGAAATCGCAAACCGGCCCGTGCCCGCCTGTGCAGATGCTGTCATAGCCCGGAAACTCACCGCTGCGTCGAATAGCCCAGTAAAGGGCGGTATTGTCCTTTACTCGTGGGTTCGCCGCAACAAAACACGCCCGATCCACTACGGCTGTCTGGAAGAAATGGTGGCGAACTGCCAGTGCGGACGGGGGGTGATCGGATCGCGACGCGAGCCAAATTGCTCGACTCATCGGGAAGGGCTTGCGGACATGTGCCCGCAAACCCGGGCTGGTTTCAGTCTCAAAGGGTTGTCGATTCACTGATCGACAGCGGGGGTTCGCGTGGCGGCCTCGAGGGACCGCCACCGACATTGCGCCTTAATTGGCCGCCTGAGCCGCTTGCTCCCGCTCCTCCTGGCGGGCGCCACCGAGAATGTTCGGCAGAGCGTAGTTTCCCTCGTGGCAGGCGTACTCGTAGATGGGGCCATCGGTGGCCTTGAAAATCATCTCGCCGCGCCAGGCCTGAGTGTAGATATCCGGGTCATCCACTTCGAATTCGTAGAACAGTTCGTCCTCCGAAGTACGTGTCAGTCGCTCGGTCACCACTGCATTTTCCGAAATATAAAACGACTGATCGAAGTACAAGCGCAGGCTTTCGCCCTGCTTGAAGTTCCGCGTTTCAATGACCAGGGTGTCCCCATCCCAGTGTCCCACGGAATCTCCCAGCCAGCGGCGCATGGACTGGGGGTTGTGCGAATCATCCATGCGGATGATGCGTGCATCGTGGTTCATTTCCACCAGGATTGCGATCTGATCCGGCGTCTGGACGATCTGATAGTTGTTGTTGTAAAGGACATTCATCATGGGCGGACCACCGGTGGACCCGAAGCCGATGACGCAGCGCTCGGGCATGGGGCGGATTTCCGGGCCGTCGAAGTTGTTGCGTGCCTCGTTCCGTTCCTTTTCAAAGCGTGCGCGCCCCTCTTCCGAGTAAGGCAGCTTGCCGTCTTTCGGATCAACGATCCAGGAGGTCCGGTAGGCGCCGTCGATCATGGCCAGTCCGCTGCCGCTATCAGTCCAGAATGCGTTGTAACCGCCCACACTGCCCTTTTTCGGGGCCGGCGCATTGGGGTCGGTCGGTTGCGAGTCCCGCTCTGCGTAGGCTGCGCGCTGGTCGGCAATGCGCTGCGCCTGTTCCGGGGTAATGGTAAGGGACTTGAACATGGAGGAGCGGGTGAGCGTGGTCAGACTCGCGTTGGTCCACACGCCCTGAAGGTCCGGACTGCCATCCGCGAGCCGAGGTGGTGTATAGCTGTTGGTTGCGCAGCCTCCCAGCACCAGGCTGGCGGTGGCGATGAGCGCGAGATTCTTGCAGGTTCTGAGCATGGTACCCCCATTGTTGTTAAATCTTGTCACCAATACCGTTCCGTGCAGCGTCGGCCAGTTAGCTCCTCACTGACCGCTTGGATCCGACGGCTGATTGCCGAATCCAGCAGAATAAATAAGCTCCGAATCATTGTATAGAGAAAACTGTTTAGAAGGGTTAGGCAGGCACGCCGTCGTGAAAGCAGTAGGTATTTCGGCCTCCGCTTTTGACCCGGTACGTGGCTGCATCGGCATGGAGCAACAGTTCGCGGGCGGACTGGGCATCATCGCCGTCAACCGATACGCCCAGGCCCGCTCCCTCGTGAACACTGTCATCGCCAACGCTTATGGGCTGGTTGACTCGTTAGAGAACCCCGGTCAGGAATGAGCGCAGATCCTCCGGTTCCGGGACACCATTGATCAGCACCACCAACCCCGTTCCCGCACAGTCCTGGACCAGACGACAAGTTTCCCCTAACGTTGCTGCCGGGTTATGTGAGCGGCCCGGAAAGACGGCCAAAAAAAACCCGAGACGGGCTCGGGTTTTTTGGGGTGCTGACGGGAGCTTCGGTTACTGTTCGCGAGCGGCCTCTTCCTGGCGGGCACCACCCAGGATATTGGGAAGCGCGTAGTTGCCCTCGTGGCAGGCATACTCGTAGATGGGCCCGTCAGTCTCTTTGAAGACCATCTCCGCACGCCATGGCTTGGAGTAGATCTCCGGGTCCTCCACAACGAACTCATAGAACAGTTCGTCGTCGGCGACTCGGGTCAAACGCTCAGTAACCATTGCGTCCTCGGAAATGTAGAACGAGGAACTGAAGTAGAGTCGAAGACTCTCGCCGGGATTGAAATTGGTGGTTTCGATTACCAGCGTGTCGCCGTCCCATCGGCCCACAGAATCTCCGAGCCAGGGTCGAACCGGGTCAGACCGGTGATCGGCATTCATGCGGATAACACGCGCGTCGTGGTTCATTTCCACCAGGATCATGATCGTGTCGGGTCCCTGCACGATCTGGTAGTTGTTGTTGTACATCACGTTGAGCATGGGCGGCCCACCGGTGGAGCCAAAGCCGATAATGCAGCGCTCAGCCATTGGTCGCCCTTCGGGGTCGTCCAGGTTATTTCGCTGCTCCTGGAGGAGAGTGTTGAAAATTTCGCGGCCTTTTTCGGTGTACGGAAGCTGGCCATCCTCCGGGTCCACGATCCAGGAGGTGCGGTACTCGCCGTTGACCTTGGCAAGACCTTCACCCATGTCGCCCCAGAAACTGTTATATCCACCCACGCCACTTCCCTTGGGCGGCGGCGGAGCGTTCGGATCGGTGGGCTGGAGGCCGCGCTTGGCGCGATCTGCCGTCATCGCCCGAATTCGTTCTGCGTCCTCTTCACTGACGGTAAGGGACTTGAAATTGCCGGGACGGGTCAGGCCCGTAAGACTTACATTGGTCCAGGTCCCTTGGAGGTCGGGCTGGCCATCCGCCAGACGGGGTGCTTGGTAGCCGGTTGTAGCGCAGCCGCTCGCCAGGGATGCGATCAACGCGATTCCCGCAACGCTTCTAGTCAGATCGAACATAGTGCCTCTTCGTATTACTTTGTCGCCGGCACAGTCCCGGCGCACATTGATGAACGTCAGCCCGGGCATGTTTTTTTTGTGTAGGAGCCGTGGATATGGGCGCGCTGAAGCGTAAAGAATGACACCAGATATGTACAGTCAAGTTTCGTAGGGCGAAGGGAAGGGAAATGGAAGGATTAATGCCCCAAAGGTAATCCTGACCGAGATTTTTTTGCCAGTCGGAACGAGAAAAAGGCCGTACAAAAGCCTGACCAATCTGTCTGGAACAGATTGGAGCGCCGGCTCCGCCGGCGGGCGCAGCCCGGATCACAGGGATGTGA
>NZ_JBTIYG010000022.1:0-27194 GCF_054401055.1 Gilvimarinus sp. F26214L
TAACCCAACCTACAAGGCGCATCGCAGAGCCGATCCATCTGAGTGCGTAGGTTGGGTTAGCGAAGCGTAACCCAACATGGCCACCTAACCATCAAAATCGAAAACGCTTGGGAAGGCGTGTTTTACCCGGTCCGGTACGGCCGCCAGCCACTCCTCGCGGACAGCTTCCTCGTCCACGTCATCATCTCCCTCGAAATCTACCACCTGGAAATAGGTCTCGCCTTCGGGGTTGCGGGCGTAGTATCCGTCGTGGCCGTATTCGTGGCTGATGCTGCCGTAAACCTCGACTTTGCCCTTTTCCACCAGTCCCTCCATGGCATACATCCATTCCTCACCGAAGATGCGGATCATCATCGCTCCGCCCTGCCGTTGGAAGCCCTCGTGGGGGAAGGGCCTGCCATCGTAAAACCGCAGCATCGAGTGAGCGTCTTTCAGGGACGGAATGCCGGCGCTATCAAACAGAGCGGCCATGCTGTCCCAGGAAACCGTGTCTGAATCCGACCCGAGTCCATCAAGTACAGGGTCTGGGGCGTAAATCACGATGGTACCCAAGGCTTCGGACATCAACTCTCTCCTGGCAATGCGCCTGCTTGCTCGCGCTCATTTATGATGTGCGGCGCACGCCGCGCCGGGGCAGCGATGTTGCCCGCAACCGCTCATGTCGTCAAATGCCACACCCCTTCCGAATTCTGCTGACAAAAATCACGCTCGCCTCTTGCAGAGCTTATTGCGAATGATTATCATCTGCGCCCATTAACACCTATCAAGTGCATTTGTTAAGCATTCCCATATCGCAGACCACTCCACGGAGCAGAATTATGAAATCAGGGGCAAAAGGAGCCAGCCGGGGCAGTCTGGCGTTCGCGGTGGCCGTCGCATCTCAGATCGCCTGGGCGGCGGAGGGCGAATCTCAAAAGGTCATCGAAGAGATCGTCGTGACCGCAGCGGGCTTTCAACAGAACATCGCCGATGCGCCTGCCAGCATTACGGTGATTCCCCGAGCCGAACTGGAAACGCGACACGTACGGGATTTGGCCGACGCACTATCCGCGGTGGAAGGCGTGGATGTAGGCGCGCCCCTCGGCAAGAATGGTGGCCGCGCCATCAGTTTGCGCGGCATGCCGGCGGAGTACACCTTGTTTCTAGTGGACGGGCGCCGACAGGATGCGGCAGGCAATGTAACGCCCAACGGTTTCGGACAGACCCGCAGCAGCTTCATGCCACCGCCTTCTGCCATTGAGCGCATCGAAGTGGTGCGCGGGCCCATGTCCACCCTATACGGTGCGGATGCCATGGGCGGCGTGATCAACATTATCACCCGCACCCCGGATGAAAACTGGGGCGGGGAGGTGCGGGTGGACGGTACACTCCAGAACGACGATCGCTTTGGCGATGATCGCAACGGCAGCGTCTATCTGGACGGCCCCGTCATCCCCGGCAAAGTAGCACTGGCACTGCGAGGTCGCAGCTACCAGCGTGACGAGAGCGTTTACACCTTCGAAGATGCCAACGGCAACCCGGTCGAGGACGGCGGCATTGCCGGCGGCCCGGCGGTAACCGAAATGGACACCACCAGCCTGGGGGCCCGCCTCACCTGGACGCCGGATGACGAGCAGCGCATCTGGTTCGACGCGGACGTGAACGAGCAGCAGTATGACAACGGGCAGGGCCAGCTTGGAACTCTGGGCTCGGGCTACCTGCCGGAACTGGAATTCAATCGCGAGCAGTACGTGCTCGCCTATACCGCGATGGTGTGGGACGGGTTTCTGGATGCGGATCTGACTCACAACACCACCGAAACCCTGGGGCGCACGCTTCCTGCCGACGTGCCGGGAACCGGTCGCCGCGCAGGCGACGCCCGCCAGATTGAAGCGACCAACGACATTCTCAATCTTAAATTTTACCGCTCTCTCGGCGATCACACGTTTACGGTTGGCGGACAATACTGGGAAGCGGAAATGATCGAGGGCCTGAGCCCGAAGGTGTTCACGCACGATCAGGTAGCGGTCTTCGCCGAAGACGAGTGGCGATTGCTGGACCCTCTGGCTCTGACCCTCGGCGCCCGCTACGACGACCACAGTGTGTTCGGCGACAACTGGAGCCCGCGCGCTTACCTGATTTACGATGCAAGCGATTCAATCACGGTCAAGGGTGGCGTGAGCCGCGGCTACAAGGCCCCGAGCCTGGACCAGCTTGCCGACGGCATTGTGGGCTTTGGCGGCCAGGGCACCATTCCCCTGCTCGGCAGCCCTGACCTGGGGCCGGAAACCAGCACCAACTATGAAATGGGTTTGTACTACGACAACGGTGCAGGCTTTGTGGCCAACGCGACCGTCTACCGCAGTGACTTCGAGGACAAGATTGCCAGCGGCCCGGGCGTCGCGAACTGCAGCTACAACGTGACCGAAGCAGATTACCAGGCGGGCAACTACAGCACGGAAGGCTGTACGGATGTGGGCTGGTACCCGGAAGGACGTGGCGGCCCTATCGTAGAGTTCGGTCAGAAGGTGAATGTGGACAAGGCTGAAACCCAGGGCGTGGAGCTGGGAATGAAGCTCCAGCTCACCGAAGCAATCAGCACATCCTTGAGCTACACCCATTCCGACAGCGAGCAGAAGAGCGGCGCTGACGAAGGCGAACCCCTCGTTGAACTGCCCAAACACCGACTTACGGGGAGCATCAACTGGGCGGCGATGGACGCCCTGAATCTGCGGCTCCGCGGCGAATACAACAGCAGCCGTTACCGGGGCACCGGACGCAGCAACGATGCGGCCCAGGAACAACTCGGGGACTACGAGGCCTACTCGGTCTTCAATCTGGGCGGGAGCTATCAGTTTTCCGACAACCTGCGATTGAGCGCCACCATTTACAACCTTGCGGACAAGAATTTTATCGAGTACCGCCCCTTCGATTACCGCGGCGACACCGTGTACTCCAACACTTATGCGATCGCCGAAGAAGGACGTCGATTGTGGGTGTCCCTGAGTTTGGCGTTCTAAGGACCCTCTCCGGTCGTTGTGTTCCTTGCCGTTCCAATCTCCCGGGCGGCAAGGTTTTTTTATTCACTTCCCGCCTGCAATCTCACCTGCCGCAATCAGGTTTGCGATCTCCGTATCCTCGAAGCCAAAACTTTTGAGTACGTTTTCGCTGTGCTCCCCAATGGTTGGCGCGGGTCTTTCCAGTTGCGCCTTGCTGCGACTGAAACGGGGCGCGGGCGCCGGTTGCAAAATTCCATCGTGCTTCACAAAGGTTTCCCGGGCGCGGTTGTGTGGATGGTGGGGCGCTTCACCCAGGTCGAGCACTGGAGCAACGCAGGTGTCGCCCTCAAGGAGCTGGCACCACTCGTCCCGGGACCGGGTGCGAAACAAGCGGGCAAAGCGCTCACTGAGATCGGGCCACGAAGCGGGATCCTGGGTTGCAAACGCTTCGTCGCTCAGCCCGCACTTCTCCAGCAGCTCGCGGTAGAACTGAGGCTCCAGGGCACCCACGGCGATGAACTTGCCATCGCTGCATTCATAGCTGCGATAAAAATGCGCCGCGCCGTCCAGCAGATTGCTTTCGCGGGTATCGTTCCACATACCATTTGCGTGCATGCCGTAGAAAACGGTCATCAACAGGGCACTGCCGTCCACCATGGCCGCATCCACCACCTGCCCCTTCCCGGAGCTGTTCCGCTCCAGCAGGGCGGCGAGCACCCCCAGCCCCAGCAACATCCCGCCGCCACCGTAATCGCCCACCAGGTTCAGGGGCGGACTCGGCGGCCGGTCCGCAGCGCCCATGGAATGCAGGGCGCCGGTCACAGCGATGTAGTTGATGTCGTGGCCTGCCGACTGGGCGAGCGGCCCTTCCTGGCCCCAGCCGGTCATGCGCCCGTACACGAGTTTCCCGTTACGCTGCAGGCACGCGTCGGGGCCGAGGCCGAGGCGCTCCATAACCCCGGGCCGAAAACCTTCCAGAACCACGTCCGCACCCTCGAGCAATCGCAGCACCGTCTCACGTCCTGCACTGGATTTCAGGTTCAGAGCGATGGACCGGCGACCGCGATCCACCAGCCCGTTCTGACTGCGCTTGCCGGTTTGATCCAGGCGATCGACGCGGATCACCTCGGCGCCCAGGTCGGCCAGCAACATGGCGCAAAAGGGAGCAGGACCAAGCCCGGCAATTTCAATAACGCGGATTCCGTTCAACGGGCCCATGGTTATCTCCTGATTGATGTGCATGGCAGTTTTGAGTTTGGCAACAGCGTTCGCCCTTGAAATTCAGGAATGCTCATGCCTGCGGTGAATGCCTCGAAGCATTTTGGTGAAAAACCGGGACGGGGTCCAGGTTGGAATCGCGGACCCGCGGGTCCGTTTGCCCGTTGGTTTATTCTCGCCAGTGCCGCGCGCTCTCAGTCGCCCGCCGCTGCTTCCAGCCGCGCGATCTGGTCCAGAGTCCAACTCACCAGCCGGTCACTGAGGCGGTCCGCGGCACGACCAAATGTCGCCACCACTGTTTCGATGTCTTCGTCGGGGCTCGGCTCGCTGATTTCAAAACGCCTGGCCGCAAGCACGCGCCGGCCCGCGCTGTCGGTGAGGCGCACGTCGAGCCGGATTCGCACCCGAGGCTCCCCTGCTTCGTACTCGCTCTGAAAGGCCTGCAGCTTGCTGTGCAGCTCCAGGTCGGCCGCAAACCTGTTTTGGTCGTCATGGACACCCGCCAGACGGCCGTTTTCAAGGAAGGCTTCGATCACGCGATCCCGCAGCAGACTGGGGACCGGTTCGCTCCAGCGCGCGCCGCGATACGCGGTGACCTCGTTATCCCGGGGCAATACCGCAATGCGGGCAGTGGACAGCACGGGGCCCGCTTGAGGGCTGCGCACACGCAGGATGGTCGACAGTCCGGGGCCGGAGCCGGCCACTGACTCCGACGTTTGCAGAGGCAGAACGAACAGCCGCAGGCTTTCCGGCTCCGGCAGGACGGTGCAGGCCACGAGCCAGAACATCATCAGGAAGAGTGGCAGGAGTCGCGCAGGCAGCTCGCAGGCAAATCTCAAGGCTCAAACTCCTCAACCTCTTCCCGTCGAAACAGAAAGCCGCTCGGGTTTTCCTCCAGCCGGCGACTGATTCGATTGAGGTTGCCCAGGGTACCGCGCAGTTCCTCCAGCGCCGGTCCCAGATCCGACAAGCCCTGTAACCCGCTGTCCACCGCGCCCTGGTTGTCTTGCAGCAAGGTGTCCAGCCGTTCGCTCGCCTGCTGCAGGTCGCGGGTGGCTTCCCCTGCGCGGGTGAGCAGCCCCCGGCGTTCGTGGTTCAGGGATGCATCCGTGTTGCGCGCGAGCAGAATGATTTCGTCCATGGCGGTTTCCGCCTTGCGGCTCAGTTGTGCGATGTCGCCGCTTTGCTCGGCAATCACTCTGGTGCTCTCCTCCAGATGGTCCAGAGTGTTGGCAATGCGCTCGATGTTCCGGTCCGAGAGAAGCTGGTTAGCACTTTCCAAAAGCTCGCTGATACTGATGATCAGGCCTTCCCCCGATTCCAGAACGGCGCCGAATGAGGATGGTTCGGCAACAATGAGCGGCGGGTTGCGCGAGTCTCCCTCGATGCGCGAACTCTCCGGAGTACCACCGGAGAGCTGAATCTTCATCGCCCCACTGATGTTGGCCAGCCCCAGATCCGCCTTGGTGTCTTCGTTGACCGGCGTATCCGCATAAACGCGGATGAGGGCGCGCACCCGCCGCGGATCGTCCGGATTGAGACTGAGATCCACCACGTCCCCCACGGGGATGCCGCTGTATTCCACACGGCTTCCGACCGACAGGCCGCTGACGGGGCGCGTGAAGCCGATGATGAAGTACTGATAGTCCTCGTCCGCGGCGGGCTTGGCCAGCCACAGCGCGAACAGCAGCCCGCTGACAACTGCAACAACAACGAACAACCCGATGATTACATGGTGGGCCCGCGTCTCCATGGGCTTTACCTCCTTTTCCGATCCTGCTTCGCACCTTCCCGGGCCGCCACTGCGGCGGCGCGCCCACGTGGCCCCTGGAAGTAGGCGCGCACCCAAGGATCATCGCTGCCTGAAACCGTTGTCAGATCCCCGGCGATCAGCACCCGTTTCTGCGCCAGCACCGCCACCCGGTCGCAGATGCGATGGATCGTGTCCAGGTCGTGGGTGACCGCGAACACAGTGAGTCCGAGCGCGTCGCGCAGCGTGAGTATCAACTGGTCGAAGGCCGCCGCCCCGATCGGGTCGAGCCCGGCGGTGGGCTCATCCAGAAACAGGAGCTTCGGGTCGAGGGCGATGGCACGGGCCAATGCCGCACGCTTGACCATTCCGCCGGACAATTCGGCCGGATACTTGCGGGCAGCGTCAGCCGACAGTCCGACCAGGGCGATCTTCTGCTCCGCTAGAAGTTCTGCATCCCTCCGGCCCAGCCCCGCGTGTTCGACGAGGGGTACTGCCACGTTTTCCTGCACGGTCAGTGAGGTGAACAGGGCGCCGCTTTGAAAAAGCACACCTGCGCGGCCCTGCAAACGGGAACGCTCACGTTGGGACAGTTGCCACAATCGCTGCCCCAGCAGACGAACCTCCCCCGCGGTGGGGCGGTGCAGGCCCACGCTGCTGCGCAGCAGCACGGACTTGCCCGCGCCGGAGCCACCGATGACACCGAGTATTTCCCTGGGCCACAGATCCAGATCCAAACCCTCGTGCACCGTTTTCGGCCCGAACCGGTTCACCAGACCGCGAATGGCAAGAACTGCATCCTCCATTCCTAAAGATCCATTTGCATAAAAAACAAGGCCGCAATGGCATCCAGCAAAATGACCATAAAGATGGACTGCACGACGCTGGAGGTGGTGTGTTCGCCCACCGATTGCGCGCTTCCGCTGACCTTGAACCCTTCCACGCAGCCGATCACCGCGATCACGAAGGCGAAAACGGGGGCCTTGCTCAAGCCCACCCAGAAGTGGCTCACGGAAATGTCACTCTGGAGAATCGATACATACATCAGAGGAGTAATATCCAGGGCCAGGGCCGAAACCGCCAACCCTCCAGCGATGCCGCTGACCATGCCCACCAGAGTCAGAATCGGCAGCGTTACGATCAATCCCAGTACCCGCGGAAGCACCAGCAGTTCCACCGGGTCGAGCCCCAGCACACGAATTGCGTCCACTTCCTGGTTGGCCTTCATGGAGCCAATCTGGGCCGCAAAGGCACTGCCGGTGCGACCGGCCAGAAGTATCGCCGCGAGTAAAACGCCGAACTCCCGAAGGAACGAGAACGCAACCAGGTTTACGGTGAAGACGCTCGCGCCAAACTCCGCAAGTACGGTAGCGCCAAGAAAGGCGACAACCGCACCCACCAGGAAGGTCAGCAGAGCGACAATGGGAAGTGCGTCGAGGCCGGTGTTCTCGATCTGCGCCGCGAGAGCGGTCAGCCGCCAGCGCCCCGGCTTCGGGATGGTGGTAACCAGTGTCTGCAAAGTGAGACCCATAAAGCCAAGCAGCGTGCGCTGCTGACTCCAGACTGTTTCGATCGTGCGGCCGATGTGGGCCAACTCGGCAGCAATGCCGGACGGTTGTTCCACCTCTGGACTTTCCGGCTGCTCCAGCGCTTTTGCAACCGCTGAGAGGAGCGCAATTTTTTCCGGGGTGAGCGCATGGGGTTCGGGTGCGGGCTCGTTGCGGTCATCGGGAGCGTGGCGTCTACCGTGAGGCGCACCCTGAAGCTCTCCGATTCGCCGGGAGCCCAACAGCGAACACAGCACACCGGCCCCGGCGGTATCCAGGCGTCCAAGTGAGGACAGGGAAATCACATCATCCGTGCGGAGCCGTGATTCAACCCGTTCCACCTCCCTGCGCAGCTCCTCGTAGAAAGGCAGCGTCCAGTCCCCTTCAATTTGCCACACGCCCTTCACGTGCACTACTCGACCCGCGCCGCTCACATGTCCCTCGTGTCTTGACTCTCACGGCTCGTCATCCAGCATTATTTGAACCAGCATGCGCTTGTGCTTTTTTGCAACGCTGCTTTCTCCGACTGCGCGGTCGCTGCGAACGGGACCGGAATCGTGTACAAGGTCGCGGCGAGTGAGTAAGATCAGCCCACTGATACAGGTGTTACTCAGACTGAAGAGTTTCCATCGGCGGTTGAGTAAAAAGGTGCCGGGTCGCTGTTGGGTTACGGCCTTCGGCCTAACCCAACCTACGGTGTGCCTGCGCGCGGGGTTTGCGTAGGTTGGGTTAGCGTAGCGTAACCCAACAAGGGTGTGCCCCGCCGAGCTCCAGTGCCAGAGAGATGCTTGAGAGCTGTTGGGTTACGGCCTTCGGCCTAACCCAACCTACAGTGTGCCTGCGCGCGGGTTTGCGTAGGTTGGGTTAGCGTAGCGTAACCCAACAAGGGTGTGCCCGCCGAGCTCCAGCGCCAGAGAGATGCTTGAGAGCTGTTGGGTTACGGCCTTTGGCCTAACCCAACCTACGGTGTGCCTGCGCGCGGGGTTGCGTAGGTTGGGTTAGCGTAGCGTAACCCAACAAGGGTGTGCCCCGCCGAGCTCCAGCGCCAGAGAGATGCTTGAGAGCTGTTGGGTTACGGCCTGCGGCCTAACCCAACCTACGGTGTGCCGCGTGGCGATTCACGATGGAAACTCTATCTATCAACACTCCCGCATAAAAAACAGAAGGTGGAGCATTATGCGTTTGGAAAACAAAACGGCGTTCATTACCGGTGCCGGATCCGGCCTTGGCTTTGCGACGGCGCAGCGGTTCATTGCTCAGGGCGCGAAAGTCATGATTTTCGACTTGAACCCGGACACGGCGAAAGCCGCTGCGGAAAAGCTCGGGGAAAATGCCAGCTTTGCCGCTGGAGACGTTACCAACGAAGAGCAGGTTGCGAGCGCCATCGACAAAACCATTGATACCTTCGGTGCCCTGCATGTGAACGTAAACTGCGCCGGCGTGGGAACCGCAGGGCGAACGGTGGGCCGCGATGGACCCATGCCACTGGAGCGGTTCGAGAAGATCATTCGCACCAACCTGATCGGCACCTTCAACGTACTGCGCCTGTGCGCAGCACGCATGCAGGAGAACGAAGCCGCCACCGAGGATGGTGAACGGGGCGTCATCGTCAACGTGGCTTCTGTCGCCGCTTTTGATGGGCAGATCGGACAGGCCGCTTACAGCGCATCCAAGGGTGGCATTGCGTCCATGACCCTGCCGATCGCCCGGGACCTGAGCAAAAGCGGCATCCGGGTAATGACCATTGCCCCCGGAATCTTCGAAACGCCCATGATGGCGGGAATGCCTGCGGAAGTGCGCGACCCTCTCATCGCCATGACCCAGTTCCCCGCCCGTCTCGGCGAACCGGAAGAGTTCGCCCAGCTTGCTGGCTACATCGTCGAATGCGGCTATCTGAACGGCGAGACGATCCGGCTGGATGCGGGTATCCGCATGCAGCCCAAATAGAGACTGGAGCGATAAAACATGAGCAAAGCTTACATTGTCGGCGCTGTCCGCACCGCTGCGGGTCGACGTAACGGTCGGCTGAGTCACGTACATCCCATCGACCTTGGCGCAACGGTTGTGGATGAACTGCTGCGCCGCACCGGGATTCCCAACGATGGAGTGGACGATCTGATTTACGGCTGCGTCAGCCAGATCGGTGCGCAGGCGGGCAATATCGCCCGCAACGTTTGTCTCTCATCCAATCTCGCGCTGGAGGTTCCGGGCACCACGGTGGATCGCCAATGCGGTTCCGCGCTGCAGGCCATTCAATTTGCCGCCCAGGCGGTCATGTCCGGCACTCAGGACGCGGTAATCGCCGGGGGCGTTGAGGTGATGAGCAAGGTGCCCATCGGGTCCAACGTCAAGGATGGGCTGGAAAACGGCCGCGGCGCGCCCAAGGGCGAGCGTCTTGAAGAGCGCTACCCCGGCGTTCAGTTCAGTCAGTTCGACGGGGCCGAGTTGCTGGCCAAAAAATACGAGCTCTCCCGGGAAGAACTGGATCAGTTTGGCGTCCGCAGTCATCAGCGCGCGGCCGCAGCCACCCAGGCCGGCTATTTCGAACGGGAGATCCTGCCGCTGACCGTGAATCACCCCGAACTCGGCGAAGTGGTTCACGACACCGACGAGGGCATTCGCTTCGACGCCTCGCTGGAAGCCATGGGCGAGCTGAAGACACTGGCAGAGGACGGCGTGCTCACTGCAGGCACCGCCAGCCAGATCAGCGATGGAGCCGCCGCAATCCTGGTGGTGAACGAGAATGCACTGAAAAAGTTCAACCTCACGCCGCGGGCGGTCATTCACTCCATGACCGTTGTGGGTTCGGATCCGGTGATCATGCTGGAAGGGCCCATTCCCGCCACGGAAAAAGTACTCAAGTCGTCCGGCCTGTCCCTGGCGGACATGGACCTCTACGAAGTGAACGAAGCCTTCGGCTCCGTGCCCCTGTCCTGGCTCAAGGCCGTGGGCGCCGACATGGACAAGCTCAACGTGAATGGCGGCGCTCAGGCGCTCGGCCACCCGCTGGGCTGCACCGGCGCCAAGCTGATGACCACCTTGCTCCACGAACTTGAGCGACGGGAGCAACGCTACGGGCTGATCGCCATTTGCGAAGGGGGCGGTACTGCCAACGCCATGATCATCGAGAGGGTATAAGAATGTTGAACGAACTTCCCCGTCGATGGATGAACGACGAGTTGCAAATGCTCAGGGAGGCCACACGCCGCTTTTGTGAGCAGGAATTTATCCCCAACGCGGAGCGCTGGAACAAGCAGGGATTCATGGATAAGGAGGCCTGGCGCAAAACCGGCGAGGCCGGTCTGCTCTGTGCTTCCATTCCGGAAGAGTACGGCGGCGCGGGCGGCGACTTCCGCCATGAGATGGTGATTGCCGAGGAGTTCGATCACGCGGACGTGTCGGCCATCGGCATTGCCGTACACTCGGTGATTGTGGCCCACTATGTTCTGGCCTACGGAACCGAAGAGCAGAAGCAGCGCTGGCTGCCGAAGCTGGCCAGCGGGGAAATGATCGGCGCCATCGGCATGACGGAGCCGGGCACCGGATCGGATCTGCAGGCGGTCAAGACCACGGCCGTGCAGGACGGAGATTATTATGTGGTCAATGGGCAGAAAACCTTCATCAGTAACGGACAGGTTTGCAACCTACTCTGCCTTGTCACCAAGACCGATCCCCACGAGAAGGCCAAAGGCGTTTCGCTGATCATGGTGGAAGTGGACCGGGTGGAGTCTGGCTTCGAACGGGGTCGCAACCTGGACAAGATCGGCATGAAGGCTCAGGACACCTCGGAGCTTTTTTTCACGGATATGAAGGTGCCCGTGGAGAATCTCCTCGGGCCTGAGGAAGGACAGGGATTCAAGCAATTGATGCAACAGCTTCCCCAGGAGCGTCTGATCATTGCCGTGAGTGCGTGCGCAGCTATCGAACGGGCACTGAAACTCACCAGCGACTACGTGAAAGAGCGCAAGGCTTTCGGACAACGTATTCTGGATTTTCAGAACACTCAGTTCCGACTGGCCGAACGTTATACGGAAGCACGCATCGCCCGCAGCTTCGTGGACGATTGCGCGGCACTGCTGATGGATGGAAAGCTGGATGCCGCCACCGCCGCCATGGCCAAATGGTGGACCACTCAGAAGCAGTGCGAAGTGGTGGATGAATGCCTGCAGTTCTTCGGCGGTTACGGCTACATGATGGAGTATCCCATCGCGCGCATGTACGCCGACGCCCGGGTGCAGAAAATCTACGGCGGCAGCAATGAGATCATGAAGATGCTGATTGCACGAGAGATCTGAAGCGCCGCTTGATTCACCTTGCTGTATCGTCCGGCAGGCCGTCGGACAACTGTTTCGACGGCTGCCGGCGTTCCCATCGACTTCCAGTTGATTGCACGAAGTTGGGTAACCCTTTCTTCACTGCTTTCACCTGCTTGGTCCCTTCCCCTTACGAATCAAACAGTGGCGTCACGGTGCGCGGGCATTGTGACAGTCGCTTCCTCTCTCATCCACGACAGCATAAGGAATGGAACGCCATACCCACGCTGGCGCGTTGGAACCGTTTGTGCGGGAGATGATAGAGTGACCGCGCATGCCAGTGCCAGGTTGTCGACAGGACCTGTCGGGCACAACAAAAACAACAACACAACAGGGAGATCCATATGCATGAAAAATCCGGTTCCAGCATCCGTCCCTCATACCCTCCCCACCGGTCGCATCCACTGCTGGTAAGCACCCTCGCCGCGCTGCCCGTCCTCTTTTCCGTTTCGTCCATCGCTCAGCAATCGGTGATCGAGGAGATTGTGGTGAGCGCGCAAAAGCGTGAGCAAAACATGCAGGATGTTTCGGTTGCTGTCAGCGCCTTCTCGGGCGACGCCATCGAAAAGATGGGGTTTGAAGAGGGCCTCGATATCACCCAGCAAGTACCGAACATGAACTTCTTCGCCATTTTTGGCGAGGCGTCCAGCCCATCGGTGAGCCTGCGCGGTATCAGCCTGGTCAATTTTTCCGACTCCTGGGAGTCTCCGGTTTCCCTGTATGTGGATGATGTGTATCGCGGTAATCCGGCCGGATCCGCCATTCAGTTATTCGATCTGGAACGTGTGGAGGTGTTGCGCGGCCCCCAGGGAATCATCTACGGCCGCAATACCACGGGAGGGCTGGTCCATTATCTGTCCCGCGATCCGACGGAAAACCTGGAGGCCTCCGCGTCGGTTTCCTTCGGCAACTATGACGAGCGGATCATCGAAGGCTTTGTAAGCGGCCCCATCAGCGACGGCGTTCGCGGCCGAATCGCGGTGAAATCCACGACCGCCGATGGCTGGCAAACCAACGTGCTGACTGGAGAAGAGCTCAATAACACGGACAATCTCGGCTATCGAGCCAAGCTGGCCCTGGACGTTGGAACCAGTGGGGAGTTGCTGCTGAATGTTCACGGCAGCGAGGCGGATCAGAAGTCCGTGGGCTTTGCCCATATGGGCTATCTGCGCAGCAACGACAGCTCCGCGGAGAAGTGTCCCATTTCCCTTATCCACAAAGGCCTGTGCACCAGCACCATTTCATCCACCGAGGCGATTACGGGCGCCGGGGAAGTGAATGGCAACTTCGACCCAGAGCACGTCGCCTCCAGCGCCAGTGGTGGTTTGGCCACCCGGATCGACACCTTCGGCACGTCGATTACTTACAGCACCGGCATTGGCGATTCCATGGAGTTCACGTCCGTTACCGCTTATGAAGAGCTGGACAAGCTTATGCAGGACGACGGCGATGGAACCTCCGTCGTATTCTTCGACGAGCAGTACTCTGTGGATGCGGAGCAGTACAGCCAGGAATTCCGCCTGAACGGCAATTCATCCAATGCCGCCTGGGTGACTGGACTTTACTACTACAAGGATGATCGCGGGCTGGTGACTCAGGCTCCCACCGCTGCGGATGCGGCGGCATCCGGAGGCTTTTTTCATACCGAGGTGGTTGCGCTGGATACCCTGTCCTGGGCTCTGTTCGGTCAGCTGGAGTACGAACTCACCCCTGAGCTTACGGCTGTGGTGGGCGCCCGCTATACGGACGAGGAGCGAGAGTTTCGCTACGTTCCCGGCCCTCTGTTCAGCAGCTATACCACCACCTACACGGAAGACGACCTGACCGATGATGCAATCACGGGCCGGCTCGGTCTGGACTGGAGGCCGGCTGCGGGGACGTTGGTCTACGCCAGTCTTTCCACCGGCTACAAGAGCGGTGGCTACTCCGGCAGTTACAACGCCCGACCGGAAGCCCTGGCGCCCGTGGATGCGGAGGAAATCACCAATCTTGAACTGGGTCTGAAAACCGAACTGGCTGACGGTCGCATGCGGCTCAACGGGGCTGTTTTTGCCTACGAGGTCGAGGACTTTCAATCCCAGCTTTTTATTACGGTTGACGACGGCAGCCGGATCATCAACGCCGGTGACGTAAGGGGCCGGGGGGCGGAAGTGGAGGTCACTGCCCAGGTAAGCCAGTCCTTCGAGCTGATTGCCGGCCTTGGCCTGCTGGACACGGAGTTCGAATCGGACATTCTGTTTCCCGTGGCGGGCGATATTTATCCGCTGGACGGAAACGAGTTGCCCTCGGCGCCCGGCCTCACTTACAACCTGGTTGCCCGGTACTACCTCGGGCTCGGTGACGCGGGTGACATCACGTTGCAGGCCGATTACGCCTGGCAGGATGAACACTACCTGCAAGTGGAGAACGACCCCTACTCCTGGCATGACAGCTACGGCCTGGCCAATGCGAAGGTTAGCTGGCACTCACTGGAGGGCACCTTTGCGGTGGAGGCCTTCGTGAACAACCTGGCCAACGAAGAGTACTTCACCTACCAGAATACCCTCTGGACGGACTGGGGCTACGCGGTGTGGGGCAAGCCTCGAACCTACGGCGCCCGATTCAGCTGGACCCTGTAAGGGAAACCAAAAGCCCGGTCATTGTTGACCGGGCTTTTTCGTTACGGCTGCGCAGTTCGGTTCTTCTATTCCGGTTGCAGAACCAGTCGCCAGGCGACCTCTCCCGGAAGGAAGGAACTGGGGTTGCCTTCCACCCAGTCCCGGTGCCCCTTGTCATAATAGGGAGAGAGAGGATGCCCGCTCTGGCCGGTAGCCATGTGGAAGATGCCGTTCTCCTCATGGCCGGGGGCCACCACCATGCGCTCGGACGCGCCGGACGACTGGCGTTGCACACGTGGCATATAGGTGTCGCCGGGCATCGGCTCGGCAGGCATATCCAGCCACCGGGACAGGACGGGCAGCGCGCGGCTGAGGGGATGCTGAATGGCCAGGGTGTTGTACTTGCCCCAGGTCTGCTCCGCGAGTTCTTCGCCATCTTCGGTCAGGCGCTCCAGGGTTTGCGTCGCCATGGCGCTGAGAAAGCTCGGCCAATCCGGGTAGCCTGCAGGCACGTGTTGCGCGGGCCGGCTGCTCACCAGTGTCCAGGCCGGGTATTCGAACATGCTGTCCACGTAGACGGGCCAGAAAACCTGCTGTTCTTCAGTGTTGGTTCGGTCCGCCACATGGCGCACCACTTCCCCAAGGGTATTGTCGATCACCTCTTCCCGGAACACCTTGACGGCCAGATAGCCCACAGAGTCCGCGCTCGCCCGTGCGCCCCAGTCGGACACGTGGTTTTTCAACTCTTTCAAATCCGCGTTTTCACTGTGCTCCAGCACTGCCACAAAGAGCTGCTGCCAGCGTTCAAGAAACAGGGCGCGATCATCCAGGGCAATATCCAGCAGGTCCTGTTCACTCAGGGTTTCGCGCGCGAACAGCCCCGTCTCGATCTGCTGCTGGCGGGCACCGAGGGCGTAGTCGCCCCAGCCGACGGTCGCCAGTAACTCATCGGAAACAATGCGTGCGTTGGCCGTCCAGATCCGGCCGTGCTCCGGGTTCACCACGCGCGGATATTCCTCGGCCGTAAGGTAACCGTCCCAACCGAGCTCGCCGTTGGACCAGTCAGCCGGCTCAAGTGGGCTCAGGCCCGCTTCGCTATAGCCGAAGCGGCGCGGCAGGCGGCCCATGATGGTCCAGGCCTGGTTGCCCAGATGGTCAACTACATTGAGGTTCTGTCCCGGCATTCCCGCCGTGGCGGCGATGGTCAATGCATCGTGAACCGTGTCCGCCGTTTCCATGCCCAACAGGTTGAGGTTGGCGGCTTCAGGATCATGGGCGACCCAGCGCAGGGCCAGGAGGTTACCCTTGTGGTCCTCGCCGATGACCGGTCCCCAGCGGGTCAGGCGCACCTCGACGGGAATTGCTTCGCCACCACTGACCTGCACCTGTTCCACTTCGGTCCGAAAATCCTCCCAGCCTTCTTCCGTCATATAAGCGCTCTGCCCGGCATTGGTGTTGAGGATGATGCTGTCGTGGTAGTCGCCGTAGGAGTTGGTAAAACCCCAGGCAATATGTTCATTGGAGCCCACCACCAGAGTGGGCGCGCCCGGCAATGTGGCCCCGGTAACGCGGCGACCGTCATCCAGATACCAGGAGGCCCGGTACCAGATGTTGGGCACGCTCAGGCCCAGGTGCATGTCGTTGGCAACGGTGCCGGCCCGGTAGCCGTTCAAAACGCCGGACACGGACCAGTTGTTGGACCCGAGTTCGATGCTGTCCCGGTAGTTCCAGTCAGCGGCCACCTGCTGCTCCTGTTGCAGCTCCGCCAGCGCCTGTTGCGGGAAGTCTGCTCGCCAGTCGAAACGCTCGCCGTGAATGGGTGAATCCCACTGCCCGCCGCGCGGTGTGAGAAAGCGGTACCAGTCCTCCGGCAGCAGGTCGCGCAGGACGGCAACGGAACGCTCGTGCTCGTTCCATTCCGGCTGGAGATCCATGTACATGCTGTACAGGGCGAGGATGCTGTCCGCAGGAACCCAGGGCTGTGGATCGGTGCGCAGCAGGAGGTATTCGAAGGGGGATTTTGCAAGCGCCGCGAGCCCGGCGTTCACTCCGCTCGCATACGAATCCAGAAGGGCCAGCTGCCCCGCATCGGCCTGTTCCAGCGCCCGCTCCGCGCGCTTGCGCATCTGGTGAATGCGAATACGCCGGTCGTGGGGAAGTGCCGCTTCGCCGACCAGGGCCGCCAGCTCCCCCGCGGAGTTGCGGCGCAGCAGATCCATCTGGAAGAAGCGTTCCTGTCCGTGCAGGAAGCCAAGTGCAAAAGCCGTATCCCTGCGCGTTTCGGCGCGGATGGTGGGAATGCCCTGGCCGTCGCGCTCTACGGTAACGGCTGACTCCAATCCCGCCAGGGTCTGCTCACCGTCCAGAATGGCAAGGCTGCCGTTCAGGCTCCACCACAGCCAGAACCCGGCAACCACCACCAGAGCCAGCGCGGCAATGATAATTCGTTTGATCCAGCTTACTGCGCGTGTCATGGGATGCTCCCCTGCTTTTTTGTTGTTGTCAGGACAAGTGCCACTATATTCGCATACCGCCTTTCCACAGGGATAGGACTACGGCTGACCGCACGGTATCCACCAGCGAACCTGATGAGGTGAGAAGGGGGGAAAAGAACGACGGATAGGAAAATCCGGGGAGATCACGGATTCCGGCCGGCGCCGGAACCCGTGCAATGGTCAGGCGGAGACCGCTTCCAGCGCCTGATCGATGTCGGCGAGAATGTCGTCGATGTGCTCGATGCCGATGGACAGACGAACCAGATCCGCCGACACACCCGCGGACGCCAGCTCTTCGTCATTAAGCTGACGGTGGGTGGTGGTGGCCGGATGGCAGGCCAGTGACTTGGCGTCGCCGATATTCACCAGGCGCAGGATCATCTGCAGCGCGTCGATAAACTGAGCGCCCGCTTCCTTGCCGCCCTGGATGCCGAAACTGAGAATGCCCGAGGCCCTGCCTCCGCAAATTTTGTTGCAGGTCTCATGGTAGGGGCTGTCCGGCAGGGCCGCATAGTTCACCCAGTTCACCTTGGGGTGGTCTTTCAGATGTCTGGCCACGGCGAGGGTGTTCTCGCAGTGCCGCTCCATGCGCAGGCCGAGTGTTTCCAGCCCCTGCATGACCAGGAATGCACTGTGAGCGGCCAATGCCGAACCGGTGTTGCGCAGGGGGACAACCCGGCAGCGGCCGATGTAGGCGGCGGGACCGAGGGCTTCGGTATACACCACGTTGTGATAGGAGGGGTCCGGTTCGTTGAGCATGGGGAAGCGGTCCTTCTGCGCCGCCCAGTCGAACTTGCCCGAATCCACAATGATCCCGCCCACGGTGGTGCCGTGGCCGCCGATGTACTTGGTCAGTGAGTGGATCACCACATCCGCACCGAAATCGAAGGGACGGCACAGGAAGGGTGTGGCCACGGTGTTGTCCACGATCAGGGGCACACCGTGTTTGTGGGCGATTTCCGCCAGTCGCTGCACATCCACGATGTTGCCGGCCGGGTTGCCGATGGACTCGCAGAAGACCGCTTTGGTCTTGCCGTCGATCAGAGAGTCCAGTTTGTCGTAGTCGTCGAAGGAGGCCATGCGCACATCAATGCCCTGACGCGGCAGGCTATGGGCAAACAGATTGTAGGTGCCGCCGTAGAGCTGGCTGGTGCTGACGATGTTGTCGCCCGCATCGGCGATGCACTGGATGGCATAGGTAATGGCGGCCATGCCGGACGCCACTGCCAGCGCGCCCACGCCGCCTTCCATCGCGGTAATGCGCTCTTCGAGCACCGCATTGGTGGGGTTCATGATGCGGCTGTAGATGTTTCCGGGAACCTTCAGATCGAACAGATCGGCACCGTGCTGGGTGTTCTCGAAGGTAAAGGAAGTAGTCTGGTAGATAGGCGTGGTGGCCGCACGGGTAGTCGGCTCCGATTCGTAGCCATGGTGCAGGGCCAGGGATTCAAGCTTCATTATTGGTCTCCTTCAATGTCCGACGTCGCAGATTGGGCGCCATTATGAAGGAGTGCCGGGGCTTATGACAGCCCCGGCCATTGCTCGGGCCGAAGGTTCAGGTTTCGTCGGTGACCCGCCGATACTGAACTGTAAGGAAGGAACGAATGTGGCGGTGAAGGGGGCGGTCCACATAGAGCGTCACCAGAACCGTCAGAAGGACGACCGCCACCACGGTGGACTGTCCAATGCTGTTGTGAAGCAGGTACAACGGATAGCTCGCGGCGCCCAGTGTGACCCAGTATGGATGGGCGAAGCGGATCCACTTCATCGCCAGGGTAAACAGCAAGGCGAAAAGCAGGAGTACCACCACGGGAGGGATCCAGGACTGATCCACGCCGGTGACGAACTGGGCCACCTGAAACCGGGCGTGGTAGGCGGACGCGGCGCCACACAACAGCAACAGTGCCAGACGCTTTGCGTCCAGGCCCCGGCTCCAGATAAGGAAGAGTGCACAGCCGCCGATGAAATAGGAGTGGTAGGGATGCAGCGTCAGCGAGGCGACGGGTCGGAAGAACTCGCCCAGGGTGCCTGCTGCCAGCCAGACCCACAACCAGAGTTCGATGCGGGGAATCTGCCGGGCCACCAGAAGAGTGAAGATTAGCAGGTAAAACTTCAATTCCACCTGCAAAGTCCAGTACACCCCGTCGATGTAGTCGGCACCCAGATACCCTGCAGCCATGGTGGCGTTCGCCATGAACTCGTAAAGACTCGGGATTTCGGCGCTGGTGAACCAGACGTAAAAGACGGTGATGGACATGCAGACCCAGAAAGTGGGATAGAGCCGGGAAAAGCGGGAGATACAGAATTCAATCCAGTCGGAGCGTTCCGCCGTCCACAAGATGACGAAGCCCGAAAGCATGAAGAAGAAATTGACGCCCAAATAGCCATAGTGGAAATCGTAAAGGTGGTAAAACATCACCGCGCTGGCGGCCAGAAACCGGAAAAGGTCGAGCTCGCTGATTCTCATGTGCACCTGTTCCTTGGCATGGTTTTGTGGATAGGTTCCGACTGCCCGCTCTCAATCGGCACCCCAACGCCGAGCGCGGGGTTTCGCGCTCGACGCGGCGAAGTAACCGGAAAGGAATTCGCGAGATGGTTTCAGCCGGCACGTGGTCATGAACACTGCCGGGTGCCTGCCTGGCTATCCTGGAAAGGAATGGCCCCGGTTGAGCTTCGAGGCCAGGGTCGAACGGAAGTTTCGCTCCCGCGACGGGATCAGCGTACGCCGGTGAAGAACTGGTCGATCAGCTTCTCCGCCTGGGTGCTCAGCTTGATGGAGTTGGTGCGGAAGTATTCGAAGGCGATCCCCGAGAGATAGCACATGAGCGACAGCGCGAGAACCCGCGGGTTGGCCACCGCGGCAAGGTGCCCCTTGTCAATGGCGCGCTGAAAATAGGCGGCGAACAGGCGCAGGTTTTTTTCCTTGTTCTCACCCTGACGAAGCAGCTGGGGCTCCATATCCCCCGAATAGTCGCAGCGCAAAAACAGAATGCGAAGGATGTTGGAGCGGCGTTTGTCCTGCTCCAATTCCCGGAGCAGTTGGACACAGCGGCCCTGCAACTGTTCGAGAGGCTGCGGGTGATCCCTGTCCAGATCCTCCAGAATGCTTTCGAAGAACGTCGCCTGCACCTCGTCGACCAATTGCTGAAATATTTCCAGTTTATTCTTGAAATGCCAGTAGACGGCACCCCGGGTGACCCCGGCGGTTTCGGCAACTTCTTCAAGAGTGGCGCCCGCTACTCCCCGTTGCAGAAAAACGTGAATCGCTGCATCCAGAATATCGCTGCGGGTGGCGAGTGCTTCGGCCTTGGTTTTGCGTGCCATGGGAACCTTCGGGTTGCGTTTTTATGTAGATTTTTATGATGAATGGTTCAAAGGTCCGACCCTGGACTTTGTCTTACCCTTTTTTACATACATGCTCGTTTGTATAATAGAAGGCGTACTGTACACTGTCCAGCCGTTTGCATTACGGCCTACCCTCCTACCTCTATCGACGACGAGTCCTCGAAACATGCACCAGAGTTCACCTGGCGTCCGGCGCCAATCCTTGCGTTCCCTTTTCTACGCGGTGACGGTCTTTGGCCTCGGCTCCGCGTTAATGGCCTGCGAAGGCGGAGGCCAAGCCGCTACTCCCGGCGCATCGGCACCGGAGGTGGCGGTCATGAGTATTCAGCCCCAGCGCATCAGCCTGAAAGAAGAACTGCCCGGCCGCACCGTGGCCGCCAAGGTGGCGGAAATCCGTCCCCAGGTCAGTGGCATCGTCACTCGGCGCTTGTTCACTGAAGGGGCAATGGTCGAAGCGGGCGAGCAGCTTTACCAGATCGACGACTCCAGCTATCGCGCCGAACTGGAGCGCGCTAAAG
Organism: Gilvimarinus sp. F26214L; assembly: GCF_054401055.1. NCBI lineage: Bacteria > Pseudomonadati > Pseudomonadota > Gammaproteobacteria > Cellvibrionales > Cellvibrionaceae > Gilvimarinus > Gilvimarinus sp. F26214L. Next base: position 20,762 of record NZ_JBTIYG010000022.1, read on the forward strand.
CCGAACTCCAACGGGCTGAGGCGGCCGCGCGAGTGGCCAAGTCGCGCCTTGATCGGTACGAGGGGCTGGTGAAGAGCCAGGCGATCAGCCAGCAGGACCTGGAAGACGCCCAGGCCGGTTACGACCAGGCAAAGGCCAGCATTGCGGCCGCGAAGGCGGCCATCTCCAGTGCCGAAATCAATCTGCGTTATACCAGGGTGCTGGCGCCGATCAGCGGCCGCATCGGGATCTCCGAAGTGACCGAAGGCGCGCTGGTCACCCAGAACCAGGCCCAGACCCTCACCCGGATCACCCAGCTCGACCCGATTTACGTGGACATGCCCCAGTCGAGCACCGAGTACTGGAAACTGCGACAGGCATTGCAGGAAAACAATCGCCCTGCGGTAAGCCTGCGAATCGGCGGCCATGGGCAGGAATACGCCCACCAGGGTACGCTGGAGTTTGGTGGTGTAACGGTCGACCAATCCACGGGCTCGGTTCTGCTGCGGGCCGCTCTCCCCAATCCGGATCATGTCCTCCTGCCGGGCCTGTTCGTGAAAGCGCAAATCCTCACGGGTGAACGGGACGCTGTGCTGGTTCCCCAGCGCGCAACCAGTCGCAACCCGAACGGCCAACTGCAGGTGTGGACCGTGGGGCCGGACAACACCGCGCAGCCGGTTACCGTGGTCGCCGAAGGTCAGTACGCGGACCAGTGGATTGTGAGCGATGGCCTCCAGCCGGGCGATGTGATCGTGATGCAGGGCTATCAGAAGCTCAGCCCGGGAGCCAGCGTATCCACCGTCGCCTATGGACCGGACGATCGGGCACGCGCCTCTCTCGCGGGTCGCTGACAATCTCTTCGACCCGCAACGCATAGCTCCGCAGCTCTCTCAATTCACAGGATAGAACTACGTGTCCAGATTCTTTATTGATCGCCCGGTCTTTGCCTGGGTGATTGCAATCATGATCATGCTCTTCGGAGCCATTTCCATTTTTCGCCTTCCCGTGGAGCTTTACCCGAGCGTTGCGCCACCGACCATTACGGTCACTGCCGCCTTCCCCGGCGCCTCGGCGAAAACCATGGAGAACAGCGTCACCCAGGTGATCGAGCAGCAGCTGACGGGCATTGATTACCTGCGCTACTTTGCGTCTTCGAGTACCGACGGTATGGCGACTATCACGCTGACCTTTGAACCCGAGGCGGACCCGGACATCGCGCAGGTACAGACCCAGAACAAGGTCCAGGCCGCACTGCCCCAGCTACCCCAGGAGGTGCAGACCCAGGGCGTGTCGGTGCGCAAGGCCAACTCCGCCTTCCTGTTGATCGCCAGTTTTTCCTCCACTGACGGCAGTCTGAGCCTTGAAGAACTGGGGGACATGGTGTCCTCACAGATCAAGGAAGCCGTCGCCCGCGTGAACGGGGTCGGGGATGTGCAGGTGTTCGGCTCACCTCGCGCCATGCGCATCTGGCTGGATCCGAACAAGCTGTACAGCTATAACCTGGCTGTTTCCGATGTGAGAAGCGCCATTCAGGCCCAGAACACGGACGTGTCCGCCGGTCAGATCGGCGGCCTCCCGGCTGTTGAGGGGCAACAGCTCACGGCCACCCTCTCGGCACAATCGCGCCTGCAGACCGAAGACGAATTTCGCCGCATCATTTTGCGGGTCAACCCGGACGGCTCCCAGGTGCGGCTGGGCGACGTAGCGCGTGTGGAACTGGGCTCCCAGAGCTACGAGCGCAACGTGCGTTACGAGCGCAAGCCCGCCGCCGGCCTGGCGGTCACCCTGGCCTCCGGCGCCAATGCGCTGGAAACCGCGGACGCAGTCAAAGAACGCATTGAAAACATGCGGCCTTACTTACCCGAGCAGCTGGTGGTGGTGTATCCCAACGATTCTACGCCCTTCGTGCGCCATTCGATCAATGGCGTGCTGAAGACTCTGGCGGAAGCGGCAGGGCTGGTACTGCTGGTCATGTTCCTCTTCCTCCAGAACCTGCGCGCAACCCTGATTCCCGCCATTTCGGTGCCGGTGGTTCTGCTCGGCACAATGGGGGTTCTGTTCGCCTTCGGCTTTACCATCAACACCCTGACCATGTTCGCCATCGTGCTTACCATCGGATTGCTGGTGGATGACGCCATCGTAGTGGTGGAGAACGTGGAACGCCTGATTGTGGAGGAGAAGCTCTCGCCGCGAGAGGCGACCCGCAAATCCATGGAGCAGATCTCCGGTGCGCTGGTGGGGATCGGCCTGGTGCTGTCGGCGGTGTTCATTCCCATGGCCTTCTTCACCGGATCGGCCGGGGTTATCTATCGGCAGTTCTCGCTCACTGTGGTATCCGCAATCACCCTGTCGGTATTCGTGGCTCTGGTACTCTCCCCCACCCTATGCGCCACCCTGCTCCGGCCGGCGAAGGAGGGCCACGGCGAACAGCAAACGGGCTTCTTTGGCTGGTTCAACCGGCACTTCAACCGGTTCCGGGACATTCACCAGAAAACCGCAGGGTTCATGAGCCGGAAAGTACCGCGCTTTCTGATGGTGTACGTGGTGCTGGTGGGCGGCCTCGTGCTGATACTGATGCGCATGCCCGGCGCCTTCCTGCCCAATGAAGACCAGGGTTCCTTGTTCATGATGGTCAACACACCTCCCGGCGCGACCGTTGACCGCACTCTGGAAACCATGAAGCAGGTGGAGGATTACCTGCGCAGTGCGGAAGATGACAACGTCGAGCACATGCTGACGCTTTCCGGGATGAACCCATCCGGGGTCGCGCAGAACGCCGGTTTCGGGGTGCTGCGACTGAAGGACTGGTCCGAGCGTCCGGACGACGAGCAAAGCGTGATGGCAATTGCCAATCGCCTCAACGGCTTCTTTATGTCCCTGAAAGACGCCGCCGCTTTTGCGTTCTTCCCGCCGCCGATTCAGGAACTGGGTAACTCCTCCGGTTTCGACCTCCAATTGGTGGACCAGGCCGGGGCGGGACATGACGCGCTCATGCAGGCCCGCGGCCAGTTGCTGGGTGCGGCAGCTCAGAATCCAAAGCTCATGGGCGTCCGCCCCAACGGCTTCGACGACGTGGCCCAGTTCAAGCTGGACATCGACAGCGAAAAGGCCACGGCGCTGGGATTGAACCTGGCGGACATCAATCAGACTTTGCAAACCGCCTGGGGCTCCGGCTACGTCAACGACTTCCTGGACCAGGGGCGGATCAAGAAGGTTTACATTCAGGGGGATGCGCCCTACCGGATGTCGCCGGACAACATTGGCGACTGGTATGTGCGCAACAACCAGGGGGAGATGATCCCGTTCAGCGAGTTCTCCTCCGGGAGCTGGATTTATGGTTCGCCCAAACTGGAACGCTTCAACGGCAGCGCTTCCATCAACATCCAGGGTTCGCCTGCGCCGGGTGTCAGTTCCGGTGAAGCGATGATGGCGATGGAGAAACTGGTGGACGAACTCCCGGGAGAGTTTTCCCTCCAGTGGTCCGGCATCTCCTATGAAGAGCGCCAGTCGGGAGCCCAGGCGCCCCTGCTTTATACCCTGTCCATTCTGGTGGTCTTTCTGTCGCTGGCAGCCCTTTACGAGAGTTGGTCCGTGCCCTTCGCCATCATACTGGTGGTGCCGCTCGGGGTGATCGGCGCCGCGCTGGCCTCCTGGTCTACCGGACAGTACAACGATGTGTACTTCCAGGTGGCCCTGCTCACGGCCATTGGCCTGACGGCAAAGAACGCGATTCTAATTGTGGAGTTTGCAAAGCGACTATACGAAGACGGTCACGATCTGATGGACGCGACCATGCGTGCGACCAAGCAGCGTTTTCGCCCCATCATCATGACGTCCATGGCCTTCATGCTCGGGGTGCTGCCCATGGCCATTGCAAGCGGTGCGGGGTCGGCGAGCCAGAACGCCATTGGTATCGGGGTGATCGGCGGCATGGCTTCAGCCACCTTTCTCGCCACCTTCTTCGTGCCCATGTTCTACGTGGCGGTGGAGAAGTTTGTGGCGCGCAACAAGGCGCCGGCGGCCGCAGCTGAAACGCCGCTCGAAGCCTGACAATCTCCACGCCATATGTAGGTTGGGTTAGCGAAGCGTAACCCAACGAATGTTTCGCGGTGGCGGTGTTGGGTTACGGCCTCGGCCTAACCCAACCTACAGGTTCGGCGCCAGGATCAAGTTCCTCAACCCAACCGATGTTCGCAGCAAATGTAGGTTGGGTTAGCGCAGCGTAACCCAACACCCGCTATTCAAGTCTGTCACTTACGGCCAGGAACACCGGCTTGGCGCTTTCGTTTACGACCTGGTAGTAATGGATGTCGGACGGATTGATCGGCTGGCCGAGTTCGAGAGAGAGCCGTTCCGCCACCCCGGCGGGATCGAAGTGGAGATCCTCGCTGGCGATAGCCTTTATGGGAACCTGGAACCGGGACAAACGGTCCTCGTGGCGCTCGATCACGTTGGATTCGCCCGGCGGCAGATAGATGGCGCCGGTGCTCAGGTCCACTGCAAAGGCGATAACGCCCGGAATGATGCCGAACAACAACCCGGCGGCGTCGAGCACCAGCACAGCCGGGTCCACGCGCCCACCGCTTTGCCCCACTCGTTCCGGGTAGAGAAAATAGCCGCATCCTGTGGTGAAACACATCAGTGACACTGCTGCCAGCGCCACTCCCTTTCGCAAGCTTTTCACAACAGCCTCCCTGCCGGATGGCGAATTGTCGATGGTGTCCTCTCTGGCACACTCACACAGACAGTTCGCGTCCTGCAGTGTTGCCGGCGAGTGCTCTTTTCCGCCAATAGCAACAAGAACTGAGAACGGAAGCGCCTGTTCGTCGCGGCACTGGAAAACCTGCTTGGGCGGGAATAAAGGGACAGGGGCGACGAACCCGACTTGCAACTGAGTTGGCCGCTTGCACAAGGATGGGTCGCGGGGGGTGGAGATCGCGGGTTATGACGCTGGCCGGGCCGCCGAAACCCGGACAGACACGGACAAGTTCCGGCTCTGGAGCAGCTTGAGTTCTTGAGCCACGCCTTTGCCAGACGGAAAAGCGGGCAGGAAGCCCGCTTGTTCCGGGAGGATTTATCGGCTGGTATAGGCCTCGGCTTGCTGGCCCACAATGTCCACCAGGTTGCCCATCACCAGGCTCATGTCGATCAGGTGCAGCCCCCAGGAAGGGTTGAGTTCGCCTTCACCGCCGGAGTACAGGTCCCCGATGATGTCGTCGAGGCGCGGATCGCTGGGGTCGCCTTTCACGCTCACTTCCAGATAGTGGAAGTTGCCCTTCTGAACGCATTCGCCATACAGCATACCGGGAAGGCTGACGAACGGGGTTTCAACGGTCTTGCCGTCGCTTACCCAGGGCTTGTAGCTGCCAAAGCTGGGAGCGATTTCACCGATACTGGACAGCCGGGCATCGAGTTCGGCCTTGCCGCCGCTCAGGCTGGCGGGATTGGTGCAGACCGCCTGCTTGCTTTCAGAACCCCGGCCGAACATGCCGTTATCGGGCGGCGGAATGCGATCGCGATAGGTGGCAAAGGCGATCACGCAGCCGTTCTGGTCCGCCGTTTCGCAAACGGGAATATTTTTGAAGGTGCCGCCCGTTTTCTTTCCCGGCTCCACGGTTACGGTGGAGCCGCCAATGATGGCGGAAACCAGTTGCTGCTGAACGGGCTTGCCATCGATCTCGGTAGCGATCAGGCGGTTCAACAAACCAGAGCCCTGGGAGTGCCCCACCAGCACAAAGCCGCGCCCGTTGTTCTCGTGCTCCATGTAGTGATTCCAGGCATCCAGCACATCCCGGTAGTTCATGGTGGGATCGATCTCGATCGGCTGGCCCGTCATGCGCGCGCGCAGCGCCGGGATGGTTACCTGCCGATAGATGGGCGCATAAACCTTACAGTGTTTGCGCAGGCGTGCGGTCTGGAGATAGGCGGTGATGATTTCACCCTGCTCGCCCGGAATCAGGTCACTGTTGCCGCTTTCGTCCATGGAGGTGGTGGGATAAACGTAGAAGCAATCGATGTCCTGCTCCTTGCCTTCCTCGAAAGGAACGCGGGAAAAACTGCCGTCAGCCGCAATGTAGGTGGTGTCCAGATTTCGATCACAAGCGTCCTGATCGTTGTCGGGGTGACAGAGCCAGCTATCCAACTCGCTGTAATCGGGCGCGGTGTCCTGGGCGAGGACACCGCCACTGAAGGTCGCCAGCAGGGCGCCGGTCATTATCAGGCTGCGTGAAAGCATGTTGTTCTCCCTTATTGCCGTTCGGAAAGCCCTCCACTTTATCGCAGCCCACGGCGAATTGCTGGGTCCATACATAAATTAACCTGGGAAGCGGAGTTGGGGGATTAGGAGGGAATGGTGTGGTTGTTGGGTTACGGCCTTTGGCCTAACCCAACCTTGTATCTGTCCTGCGACTCTGGCTAGCTACCGGGGCGCGAATGAGGGGCAGGTAAGTTCGAC
>NZ_JBTIYG010000023.1:0-18832 GCF_054401055.1 Gilvimarinus sp. F26214L
TGTAGTAAGTCAGCCCGTTCTTTTCGTACAACTGCGAATTGGCAGTGCCTAGTGGTAAATCCATATGACAGTTAACGCTGCGCTAAAATGCGCTGCTTTTCAGGCGTCATTTTTGAGCGCCTTGTTAAGAGTTGGACTACCTAGTGCCAGCCATAGAACCCCAGCCGCTATGGCTAGTATGGATACCGGGGCGACCCAAAAGTAAACTTGCTGCCAAACACTGAACGCCCCTGTAGCGCCGAGAATCTGCCCCTCAGAACCTTGCACGTATTCTACAGAATCCGGCCCGCTGAAAGCTGCCATTGCGTTTGTGAACATAGCTACCGCGGACGACGCTCCTATGAGCAATGACGGCCCCAAGTGGCCGCGCCGCACAAGAACTACAGAACTAACGATGAACAACCCGAATGCGAGTAGTGGTCCATAGATGCTCAAGTAAAAGTCGACCATGCAAAACTCTTAACAGTTTAATCATTGGCGTGATGCTCATATTTACATGATGAAGATCCACGCTCAAGTGGACTTCGTCAGGCAAAACGAAAGTTATTGTAATTCAACGGGCTGAGCGATGTTCTTCAAGTCATGTCTGCCGTAAATATGAGCGAAAATCATCGCATCCGTAATACTCATGCGCGTAGCGGAATGATTAATGTCCTGAGATTTCAGTAGCTTACATTGAATCCAGTAATACTGGACAAAATGTCGATGAAAAACGGTTGACAGGGGATGAACCCCTTGAGTACAACTGTACGTATAACCAGATAACTTCAGGATGGGACATCAATGGACGATATCCGAATTCCGCTACCCGCCAGGCCCAAGCGCTTTCTGGATCAGGTGCGCTTGCATATGCGCGAAGCCGGGCTGGCCTATACAACCGAAAAGACCTATATCCTTTGGATGCGGCGCTTTATCAACTTCCATGGTCAACGGCATCCTCGATCGTTAGATAAGGAAAAAGTAGTAGATTTTCTTTCCTTTCTCTCCGTGCAGCGGCAGTGCTCGGTGAATACTCAACGGACCGCACTGAACGCGCTGAGCTACCTCTATAACCGGTTTCTCGGCGTGGACATCGCCGATCTGGATTTCGCTTTTGCTCGCGTACACCGGCGCTTGCCGGTGGTTTACAGCCGTGACGAGGTTGATCGCATACTGGCGGAGCTGAGGTCCCCTTATCGTTTGCTCGCGGGGCTGATGTACGGCAGCGGACTTCGGCAGGCGGAATGCCTGTCGCTGCGGGTGAAGGATGTTGATTTTTCCAGCGGGAATATTCTGGTGCGCAGTGGCAAGGGCGGCAAGGATCGCTCGACGGTTTTGCCATCGAGCATGAAGGCTCCCTTGAAGGAGCAGATCGCGGCAGTGGCTACCTTGCACCGGAAGGATTTGTCGGACGGCTTTGGCGAGGTTTACATGCCGGATGCGCTCAATCGCAAATACCCCTCGGCGGCCCGGGAGCTCGCGTGGCAGTTTGTTTTTCCTTCAACGCGCGTTGGCATGGACCCGCGCACAGGGGTGCTACGGCGGCACCATATGCACCCGACAGGTTTGACGCGTGCGGTTCGCGCAGCCGTGATGCGGGCGGGCGTGGATAAGCCGGCCCGGTGTCACAGTTTCCGCCACAGCTTCGCGACTCACCTGTTGGAGGCGGGCTACGACATTCGCACGATTCAGGAATTGCTGGGCCACTCGGACATCAGCACCACGGAGATCTGTCTGCACGTGGTCAACCGAGGAGGCCGGGGGATTATCAGCCCGGTGGATCGGGTGGGGACCGTGGCGGTCTAGGATCTCTGCCGTGCTCGGATCCAGTTCAACGCGCTGACCGCTCCCAGCACCACGACCAGGCCGGAGATCAGGTTGTTCCACATCACTAACTGGTCCTCGGCAACCCCGAGAACGAAACTGGACAGCAGCAGCCAGGCGCCGATGGCAAGGCTGACCCATTCCTGCCAGGTTGCGGGGCGGGTCAGGGCGACGATGTTGACGGCTACGAGGACAGCACCGGTGAGGTAGGCGTTCACGGCGGGGGTACTGCCGTAGCCGGCTGCGAATGCCAATAACAGAGGTGAGACAAGCAGCCAGAATCCCATCAGCAAATGCATCCAGCTCTGCCAGCGCCTGGTCATGGGTTGCTCCTCTTATTTGCTAACAAAATTTGATCGCGACCGAGTTTGTTTGTTACCGCATCAACGAGCTATCTGTTGTTTCCAGGTTGATGCCATTGATATCCGCACGCGCGACCAGCAATTCCACATACTGACTCGCGGCGCGGCGATAGACGCTCTCGCGCAGGTAGTCGCGAATGAGCGGCTCGGCTTCGTGGAATTCGAGCGGCTTCCCGTCACGGCGCGCCTCTAGGTAGACCACGTGGCAACCGTAGCGTGTGGACACGGGTGTGCGCCGCAGCGTGGCGGGGCTCATTCGCTCTACCGCTTTTTCAAACTCGGGAACTGTCTGCCCCCGGCGAATCCAGCCGAGACTGCCGCCCTGCTCCCGCGATGGACAGGCGGAGAACCGGGCGGCAAATTCAGCAAAGCGTGCCCGGTCCTGATCCAGTTTTTCGATGATGTCTCGTGCGCTGGCCTCGGCTCGGTCGCGGCCCGGGGCGTCGTCGGGCGCGGCTGCGAGCAGTATGTGGGACACGAGATATTCGCCGGGTTTACGAATCTCGGCGCGATTTTTTTCATAGAAGCGGCGGCACTGATGTTGGTCCGGTTCGGGCGTGGCCACTTCCCGCTCCAGTAGCTGGCGGATGCGCGCTTCGTCTTCGGTTTCGTCGGGCTGTATTTGAGGAGCAATCTTCAGACGACCCGCCTCCTGTAGCAGCAGGGCACGAATGGTCAGGGCGCGTGCGGCATTGAAACGGGCCTCTTCCAGGCTGCGGGCCGGGTGGTACTGCATCTCCCGCAGGACGTCCTCGCTGCCGATAGTTTCGCCGTTTACCTCGATGGTACCTTCGATGCGTTCAGCCGCGCTGAGGTCGCCCCGGCTGTCCGAATAGATGAGGTCACTGCGCGCTGTCATCGCAGCCGCACCACTTGGTAGGAGCGGCGCAGGTAGACCCAGGGCCAGCTCCAGATATGGACCAATCGGCTGAAAGGAAAGAGTGTGAACATCAACAGCCCCAAGAGAATATGAATCTTGTACACCCAGGGGACGTTGACCAGGAAGGTCCAGGCCTGGCCCTGAAAGGTGACGATGTGCTGGGCCCATCCGGCGAGCGCCAGCATCACTGATCCTTCCAGGTGGTGGCGCGAGGTGTAGATGGTCATGAAGCCGGTGAGCAATTGAAGAAACAGCAGAATAAGAATGGCCGTATCCATCCGCGAACTGTTGGCCCGTACCGCGGGTACGAATAGCCTGCGCCACAACAGAACGGATATACCCGCGAGGCAGAGCAGGCCGAAGATGCCACCCACCACCATGGCCAGAATCTGCTTCGCCCCCGCGCTCAGGCCGAACGCCTCGTAAACCTGATGGGGAGTAAGCAGGCCCACCAGGTGCCCCATGAAAAGGGTGAGAATACCCAGGTGAAACAGAATGTTCCCCGTGCGGTAGGCGCGGGTGTTGTGGAGGATCTGACTGGACATGGTCCGCCACGTGTACTGGCCCCGTTCGTAGCGCAGTATGCTCCCCAGAATAAAGATGGTGCCGGCCAGGTAGGGGCCGACACCGAACAGCAGTTGATGGAGATATTCCATGGCCGGAGCCTCTCTGATGTTTCCGTTCCGAAAAGCCGAAATAAAGGTCTGTCGCCAGCTCAGGTCCGCGCGGACGCGTCCACCCAGCGCAGCGGTTCCGCCGCTTGGTTGCCTCCCGCGCCGCTCACGGTGGTTCCCGCCGTATGCCGGCCGGACAGCGCGGATTGCTCCTCAAAGGTAATGGCCTCTTCTTCCCAGACTTTGTCGATATTGGTTAACGCCTCGTCGGGCCCCTCTTCGGCCACTTGCCGGCGCAGGGCCTGGGCCTCCTCAGCCGGGCCGGCAATGGCCTCCAGCGCGGTAAACACCGCTTCGTAGGGGGAGGCTCTGGCGGACAACCGGGCGCCGAGCAAGGTCAGCACGGGCATGCATTCCGACAACAGCAGTCGTGCTTCCTCAAGAGGTTGGCGGCTGGCGAACTCCAGCACCAACGGCAGAAAGTCAGGCAGCTCCGGCGCGCTAAGCTCCAGGCCGGCGCTCCGGTACTGCTCCATGAGGGCGATCATGGCGGGGCCGCGGTCGCGGGATTCGCCATGGGTGTGCTCAAAAATGTGCAGGGAGAGTTTGCGCCCGCGGTCAAAGAGCTGCACGTATTCCTCCTGGGTTGCCAGAAGGGATCTGGATTGCAAGTGATCCACCAGATTGGCGACCGCCGATAACGGCTCACCCCTCAATACACGTTCAGCCTCCAGGACTGACACAATCTCCGGCAGAGCCGCGCGTCTTTCCTCAGTGGGATAGTCAATCAGTATCGAGAGGGCCTTGAACGTCAGCATGCAAATTTCCGTCTGGTCTTTTTGGTGGCTTCCTGGGTCGGCGTATGGTTTGCGTTTACTCCCTTCTCTCATCGGCCGTTTGCCCGCGACCTTCTTTCGTATAGGGCTCACGGTCGGCACGGATGGGGAAGTATTTACGCACCCCTGTGGCCTTGCCGCCGAAGATGTCCGCGTCCGTTGAATCACCGCCGCCGCAACCGGATCCAAAGGTGAACCCGCAGGCACCCCGTTCTGTAATCGCGTCGTAAATCTGGGTTGAATACTCACGTTTGCTGGTGGGAATGTGAAACCGGTCTTCGAAGTCCCCCAGGGCCATGTAGCGATACATTTCTTCCACCTGCTCCTGGCTGAGCCCGACCCGGTCGAGAACCTCTGTATTGAGCTTGCCCTCAACATGCTTGTCGCGCATGTAGCAGCGCAGTGCCAGCATGCGCTCCAGCGCGCGCACGATGGGCCGCTCGTCGCCGGCAGTAAGCAGGTTGGCCAGATAGCGCATGGGAATGCGCAGGGATTGCACGTCGGGGAAGATGCCGTTCATCCCCACCTTGCCGGCGTCCGCCGCGGCCTGAATGGGCGACAGGGGCGGGATGTACCAGACCATGGGCAGAGTGCGGTACTCCGGATGGAGGGGAAAGGCCACACGCCATTCCACGGCCATCTTGTACACCGGCGAGCGCTGGGCGGCATCCAGCCAGTTTTCAGGTATACCCTGGCGGCGCGCCTCGGCGATGACCTCGGGATCATGTGGATCGAGAAAGATGCCCAGTTGCGCTTCGTAAAGGTCCTGCTCGTTCTCCACGCTGGCCGCTTCCTCGATCCGGTCGGCGTCGTACAGGATCACGCTCAGATAGCGGATACGCCCCACACAGGTTTCCGAACAGACGGTCGGCTGGCCTGTTTCGATGCGCGGGTAGCAGAAGATGCATTTCTCCGATTTTCCGGACTTCCAGTTGTAGTAGATCTTCTTGTAGGGACAACCGGACACGCACATGCGCCAGCCGCGGCACATCTCCTGGTCGATCAATACGATCCCGTCTTCCTCCCGCTTGTACAGCGCACCGGAGGGACAGGACGCGACACAGGACGGGTTGAGGCAGTGCTCGCACAAGCGCGGCAGGTACATCATGAAGGTGTTTTCGAACTGGCCGTAGATCTCCTGCTCCACGCCCTCGAAGTTGTAGTCCTTCGAGCGCTTGGCAAATTCGGTGCCCAGGTCGTCTTCCCAGTTGGCTCCCCATTCGACTTTATCCAGCAGCTTTCCGGTCAGCAGCGAATAGGGGCGGGCCTGGGGCAGTGTCTTCGACTCGCGAGCTGTTTGCAGGGTGCCATAGTCGTAGTCGAACGGCTCGTAGTAGTCCTGTATGGAGGGCATGTCCGGGTTGGAGAACAGATTGGCGATCACCCGCCACTTGCCGCCGATGCGGGGCAGGATCCGGCCATCCTCGTGCCGGCGCCAGCCGCCATTCCAGCGGCGCTGGTTCTCCCACTCCTTGGGGTAGCCGACGCCGGGTTTGGTCTCCACGTTGTTGTACCAGGCATACTCGATGCCTTCGCGACTGGTCCAGACGTTTTTGCAGGTGATGGAGCAGGTGTGACAGCCGATGCACTTGTCGAGGTTCAGCACCTTGCCGATCTGGGCGCGGATTCGCATCAGTCTTCCCCCTCCATCTTTTTCAGAATGTGCTGGGGCGCTCCGCCCAGCCAGTCCACCTGATCCATGCGGCGGACGATTACAAACTCGTCACGATTGGAGCCTACGGTGCCGTAGTAGTTGAAGGCATAAGCAAGCTGCGCATAGCCGCCAATCATATGGGTTGGCTTGAGCACGACCCGCGTCACGGAGTTGTGAATGCCACCGCGGCGGCCCGTCATTTCCGACCCGGGTGTGTGAACAATGCGTTCCTGGCCGTGGTACATGAACACCAGCCCTGGCGGCACACGCTGGGAGACAATGGCCCGCGCGGTGATTGCACCGTTGATGTTGTAGGCCTCGATCCAGTCGTTGTCTTCAATTTCCGCCTTCTGGGCGTCCACCTCACTCATCCAGATGACCGGACCACCGCGGGCGAGCGTGAGCATGATGAGATTGTCGCTGTAGGTGGAGTGAATGCCCCACTTCTGGTGCGGTGTATTGAAGCTGAGCACCAGCTCCGGGTTGCCGTTGGGATGGTGGCCTTCGATGGGTTTGATGGTCTTGGTGTTGACCGGTGGTTTGTAAACACACAGCTCCTCGCCGAACGCGCGCATCCACGGGTGGTCCTGGTAAAACTGCTGGCGACCGGTCAGGGTCCGCCAGGGGATCAACTCATGAACGTTGGTGTAGCCGGCGGTATAGGAGACGTGCTCCGACTCGATGCCGCTCCAGGTGGGCGAGGTGAGGATCTTGCGCGGCTGGGCCAGCAGGTCGCGAAAGCGGATCTTCTCGTGCTCACTGGCGCTTACCAGGTGGGTGTGGTCCCGGCCGGTGCTCTTCGACAGAGCGGACCAGGCTTTTACTGCCACTTCGCCGTTGGTTTCCGGGGCGAGCATCAGTATTGTCTCGCAGGCATCAATGGCGCTGTCGATGCGCGGACGGCCGTGACTCACGCCCTCTTCGCTGACCCTTCTGTTGAGCTCCGCGAGCGCGGCCACCTCCTTTTTGGTGTCCCACTTGATGCCCTTGCTGGCGTTGCCGTTTTCCTCCAGACGCGGCCCCAGGGAGGTGAACATGCGGTAGGTGTTCGGGTAGTCCCGTTCCACCACGGACAGAAACGGCATGGTTTTCCCCGGTACCGGGTCACAGTCGCCGCGCTTCCAGTCCCGCACGTCCAGCGCCTGGCCCAGTTCCGCCGGGGAGTCGTGTTGCAGGGGCACGCTCACCAGATCTTGTTCCACCCCCAGGTGGCCGACGGACAATTCGGAAAACTTTTTTGCAATGCATTTATAGATGTCCCAGTCCGAACGGGACTCCCAGGCCGGGTCCACCGCTTTCGAGAGCGGGTGGATAAACGGATGCATGTCGCTGGTGTTCAGGTCGTCCTTTTCGTACCAGGTGGCCGTGGGCAGCACCACGTCGGAATACATGCAGGTTGTGGACATGCGAAAGTCCAGGGTCACCAGCAGGTCCAGCTTTCCTTCCACCGCCGGGTCCCGCCACTGCACCTCTTCGGGCTTGTCCCCCATCTCGTCCTTGCCCAGGTCCAGCCCCAGCACGCCGTGCTGGTTCTCGGCACCCAGCAGATACTTCAGGAAGTATTCCTTGCCCTTGCCGGACGCGCCCAGCACGTTGGCCCGCCAGATGAACAGGTTGCGGGGGTAGTTGTTGGGCCCGTCCGGATCTTCACTGGCAAAGGCGAGCTGCCCTTCCTTCAGGCTGTCCACCACGAAAGCACCGGGGTCCTTGCCGGCGGCCTCCGCCTCACGCGTCAGGTGCAGTGGGTTGCGGGAAAACTGTGGCGAGCTGGGGAGCCAGCCCATGCGCTCGGCCCGCACGTTGAAGTCGATCATGTGGCCCGTGTACTGGGCGGGGTTTGCCAGAGGCGAGAGAATCTCGTTCACGCCAAGCTTTTCATAGCGCCACTGATTGGTGTGCAAATAAAAATAGGATGTGCCGTTCATTTGTCGTGGGGGCTGGAGCCAATCGCCCGCAAAGGCCAGGGGCGACCAGCCGCTCTGGGGCCGGAGCTTTTCCTGGCCCACATAATGGGCCCACCCGCCACCGGGCTTGCCGATGCAACCGCACAGCATGAGCATGTTGATCACGCCGCGGTAGGTCATGTCCATGTGGTACCAGTGATTGACCCCGGCACCGATAATTACCATGGCGGCCCCTTCGGTTTTGTGGGCCGTCTCCGCGAACTGGCGCGCGACGGTAATGACGCGGTCGCGCGGCACTCCGGTAATCCGCTCCTGCCAGGCGGGAGTACAGGGCACATCGTCGTCAAAACTTTTCGCCACGTTGGTCCCGCCCAGGCCGCGATCCACACCGTAGTTGGCGCAGGTGAGGTCAAAGACCGTGGTCACCAGGACATCCTCGCCGCTGGCCAGGCGCAGCCTGCGTGCGGGTACGTTGCGCTCGAGAATTTCCGGATGGTCCGTATGGGACCAATGGGGGTTGGCACCGCGAGCGCCGCCGAAATAAGGGAAGGCAACGCTGGCCACATCGTCGGCGGTGCCTGCGAAGGAAAGCTGCAGACGTACATCCCGGCCGTCCGCTTCGTTCTTCTGTTCAAGATTCCACTTGCCGGCATCCGCTCCCCAGCGAAAGCCGATGCTGCCGTGAGGCACAACCACGGAGTCGCCAACTTCGTCCCAGGCGAGGGTTTTCCACTCGGGGTTATTGGCGCTGGGTTTCAACTCCGCGGCCAGGTCGCTGGCACGCAAGGTTCGCCCGGCAACAAGGCGCCCCTGGCTCTGCTCCAGGCGCACCAGCACGGGCATATCCGTATAGCGGCGCAGGTAATCTTCAAAGTATTCGCTGCGGCCATCGATGTACCACTCCCTGAGAATGACATGGCCCATGGCCAGTGCCAGCGCGGCATCGGTGCCCTCTTTCGGGTGCAGCCAGAGGTCACCGAACTTCGCGGCTTCCGAATAATCCGGGCTGATGGTGACCGTCTTGGTGCCGCGATAACGAACCTCCGTCATGAAGTGCGCATCGGGCGATCGCGTTTGCGGAACGTTGGAGCCCCACATGATGATGAAGCTTGCGCTGAACCAGTCGGCGGATTCCGGTACGTCGGTCTGCTCTCCCCAGGTCTGGGGCGAGCTGGGAGGCAGGTCGCAGTACCAGTCGTAAAAGCTGATGCAGGTACCGCCGATCAGCGACAGGTAACGGGTGCCCGCAGCGTAGGACACCATGGACATGGCGGGGATGGGCGAGAACCCGGCCACGCGATCGGGCCCGCAGGTTTTGATGGTGTAGATGTTGGCGGCGGCTATCAGCTCCGTTACTTCGTCCCAATTGGAGCGCACAAAGCCGCCCATGCCGCGACGCTTCTTGTAGGACCTGGCCTTCTCCGCATCTTCCACAATGGATGCCCAGGCGTCCACCGGGTCCTTGTGAACGGCGCGGGCCTCCTGCCACAGACGCAGCAGATGGCCGCGAACCATCGGATATTTGAGGCGATTGGCGCTGTACAGATACCAGGAGTAACTGGCGCCGCGCGGGCAGCCGCGCGGTTCATGATTCGGAATGCCGGGGCGGGTGCGGGGATAGTCGGTCTGCTGGATTTCCCAGGTCACCAGACCATTCTTTACGTAGATCTTCCAACTGCAGGAGCCCGTGCAGTTCACTCCATGGGTGGAGCGCACGATCTTGTCATTCTGTTGACGCAGGCGGTAGGAGTTTTCCCAGCTCCGGTCATCGCGAGTGTCGATACCGTGCTTCCCGGAAAAGTTTGCTTTCTCCTGTCGGAAGTAGGCCAAGCGGTTCAGTATCTGACTCATCGGGCTCCATCCTGGCATCGAGTGTTGTCCAATAGCTGGGACCGAGGCAAGGTTTACACCACCGGGGCCAAAAAATTTTCGAACACCAGCCCAGGGGCAACAGCGAAACAGGTGTCGTCAGAGAGGGAATGACGCGTCCTGACTCATGGAGCCATGGATTTTTTAACATCCGCATTGCAAACGCTACAACGCAAAACCGGCCGCGACAACTCAGCCCGCTGACAAATGCAGTGGCGCGCCCTGCCGATCGAAAACAAGATAGCTGCCGATCCGCCCACCGCGAACCGCATCAAGCATCGCCTCCCCTGCCTCGAAAACAACCTCCGGTGTCGGTGAATTCTCCCGCGTGCCGGACAGAGCGGCCACAAACACCGCGTGCCAGTCGCCCGCGAACTGGTCGGCCTGCCGGGCCAGGTGGGTAAAACTATTCAGCGCGCGGGCCGGACTATCGAGGATGGCAAGTGGCGCCAGGTGCCCGCCTTCGCCCGCGGCGAAGCGCTGCGCCTGGTCCGCTGTGTGATCGTCCGGCAGTTCCCGGCGCGCCAGAACCAGCAGCAAGTGCTCACCGGGACTCTGTTGGCGCGCGATTCCGAGGAAGTCATCGAAGTGTTCCAACTCGTAGTATTGCGTCATCCAGCGGTCCACCTTCCCAATGGTCGTCCAACTTCGGTGGGTGGCATCAACTGAGCGCTTTGAGGTCCCACCGCGCGGGTTGCGTTTGAACTCAAGCGACCGATGATCCGCGAGGGTGTTCCTTTCACTCGTCCCTTCGGCCGGCCTCCGGGAGGGTTTGCCAGATTTCGCCATGATTCGCCGGCGCTTTGCCGCGTGCCGGCCCGGCGATTCCATTCCCCGCCTCCACAATCACCCGCGTTTCCCCACGGACCGGAAGGTGATTCATGACAGCGATCGAACACATCCAACTTTACTGGCGGGCCTACCTGCTGAACGCCCTGTTTATCGCCCTGCTGTTAACCACCCACACTCTCGCCTACGGCGACAGCGTCGCCGGCGATGTGGGGAGCGGCACGCTTCGCCTGCACGGCACGGAGGGCGGTGGTGGGGCGCGACTGAAGTCCACCGACGTGGACGTTCAGGTGAACGGCATGCTCGCGCGGGTGGTCGTGCGGCAGGCCTTTGAGAATACCGCAAGCGATTGGGCGGAAGGGGAGTATGTATTTCCGTTGCCGGAGAACAGCGCCGTGGACTACATGGCCATGACCATCGGCGAGCGCCACATCGTTGGCCGGATCCGGGAACGGCAGGCAGCCCGGGCGGCCTATGCACAAGCCAGGAAGGCCGGCAAAAAGGCAAGCCTCATCTCCCAGCAACGTCCCAACCTGTTTACCAGTCGCGTCGCCAACATTGCCCCGGGAGAAACCATCGAGATTGAGCTCCACTATCTGCAGGACATTGAGTACGACCAGGGACGCTTCAGCCTGCGGGTTCCCACTACCCTCACGCCGCGCTACATTCCCGGGCGGATTCTTCAGCGCGCCGCCAGTCCCGACGATGGAATGGTGGACTATTCCGCGGGTAGCGGCTGGGCCCGGCCCACCGACCAGGTGCCCGACGCCCACAACATTACTCCGCCCATGGTGCCCGCCTCACAAGCTGCGCCTTTGCGCTTGCGCGCCGAGATCAACGCGGGCATTCCCCTGGCGAAGCTTCGCAGCGTCCACCACCCGGCCCGGATCGAAACCCGAAACGGTTCGTCCGTTGTGGAACTGGACCGGGGAGCGAAGCTGGACCGCGACACAGTGCTGGAATGGGAGCCGGCTGGCGGCGCTGCGCCCATGGCGGCAGCGCTGTCCGAGAAGCTTGGAGAACATCACTACCTGTTCCTGATGCTGCTTCCGCCTCAGCTTGTGGCCACCGGCTCAATCCTGCCGCGGGAGACGATCTTTATCGTCGACACCTCTGGCTCCATGGCCGGCAACTCCATCGCCCAGGCCAAAAGCGCCCTGCTGGAGGCGCTCGCGCAACTCAAGCCCTCCGATCGATTCAACCTGGTGGAATTCAACAGCCACACCCACGCGTTGTGGTCCGGGACCCGCACCGCGGACCCCGCCAACCTGAACGAAGCCGCGCTGTTTGTCGAGCGCCTGCAAGCCAATGGCGGGACAGAAATGCGACCGGCTCTGGACCTGGCTCTCTCGACGGAGGAGCGCAGCGGCTACGTGCAGCAGGTGGTTTTTGTAACTGACGGCAGCGTGGGCAATGAAGGGGAACTGTTTGAACTGATTCGCCGCAAGGCCGGTGGCAAACGGCTGTTTACCATGGGCATCGGTTCCGCGCCCAACAGCCACTTCATGCGCGAAGCTGCACTTGCGGGCCGCGGAAGCTTCACCTACATCGGCAGTCAGGAGCAGGTTGAAAGGGCCATGCTGGACCTCTTCCACAAGCTGCAAAACCCCTTGATTACCGACCTTCAGGTGGACTTCCAGGGTGCCGAAGTGGATTTCTTCCCGCGCGCGTTGCCAGACCTCTATGCAGGCGAACCGCTGACAATGGCAGTGCGCGTTACGGGACCTCCGCCCGTGCAGATTACCCTCTCCGGCCAGCAACAAGGGCGCACGTTCAGCCGGCAAGTGCTGGTTCCGCCCCGGGCCACCGGCAAGGACCTGAGCAAGCTCTGGGCGCGCCGCCACCTGCAGGAGCTGGAAAGCGAAGCCCGGCGCAGCGGCAATACGCAGAACGCGGATATAAAAACGCGGATCACCCAACTCGCGTTACAGCACCAGTTGATGTCCCGCTTTACGAGCTTTGTGGCCATCGAAGAGAATCCGATCCGCCCCGCGGGCGCACCGCTGCGGCACCGCGCCGTCCCCAATGCCATGCCCGCGGGCAATACCATGGCGATTCCCGTTCCGGCCGGTGCGCTGGGGGTCGGCCAGATGTGGCTTATTGCGGCGCTGGCGCTGGCCGGCATTCTCGGCCTGCAGATACCGCTGCGAAAAAAGGTCTGTAGCCATGCTTAGCTTGTTGCCATCCACTTATCGGCGCGCCCTGTTAGTGCTCCTGATTCTGCTCGCCGCAGTAAGCGGCGGTCAGGCCCTGTACCTGAGCGGAAAGGCCTGGCTCGCCCAACAGCTTCTGCATTCGGCATGGAAGGACAGTGAGGCCCGGGCGCAGCCGGTCAAACCCTGGCCGTGGGCCGACGTGCACCCGGCCGGCTTGCTGACAGTGGACCGGCTGGGCATTGAACAGATCGTGCTGAGCGATCACAGCGGCGAAGCCCTCGCCTTCGGTCCCGGCGCGGCCCAGGCCGGCGACGCCCTTGTGCTTGCCGGGCACCGGGACAGCCACTTCGCCTTTCTTCGTAACCTGCAACCGGGCGACCGCATCAAGTGGCAAGCGCGCGATCAGAGTTCCGAGGAATACCGCGTAACCTCCATGGAAGTACTCGATATCCGCGTTCAGGAGCAAATAGTTCCGGACCCCAACACCCTCCTGCTGATCACCTGCTATCCCTTCGATACACTCAGCGCAGGAGGGCCGCTGCGCTTTGCGGTGGTTGCGCAAAAAATCTCTCGCCTGTGAGCACCGCCAGCCACCCAGGCTGTCCGACACCGCTATTCTTGACCACTCCCTCTTCGAGCACCTCCATGTCCACCGAGCCAAACCACCGTGCCCCAAGCACCAGAGAACCGGAACCGTCCGTGCGGCCCGCTGAGCGCAGCAAATAAGTGTACGAGTGCACGGTAAGGCAAGATTTCCCAAAACTCCCGTTCATGCGATTACCTGGCAGGTAATTGCCGGCGGTGGTTGGAGTCGCTACGGTGCTGCGGCAACCAGCAACAGCGTAGGAGCCACCGCCGCGATGCCATCCTCCGATGAGCCTCCAGCCTTTCGCCCCCAATTTGCGCTGGCCGTGCTATTGGCCGGCACTTTCGTCGTCACGCTCGACTTCTTCATCGTTGCCGTGGCGATACCTTCGATGCAGGCGACGCTGCACGCCGGCGATGCCGCCATGCAGTGGGTGGTGGCCGGCTACGGGCTTACCTTCGCCGTAAGCCTGATCACTTCGGGACGCCTGGGCGACATGTTGGGCCGACGGCGCATGTTTGGGGTCGGCGTACTCCTCTTTACCGCCGCATCTCTGGCGTGCGGCATCGCGCCTGGGGTCGAGGTCCTGATCGCCGCTCGTGTCGCGCAGGGGCTCGGCGCGGCAGCGGTCACGCCCCAGGTGCTGAGTATGCTCAACACGCTTTACGTCGGGCCGGTGCGGGCCAAGGCGTTTGCCTGGTACGGCCTGGTGCTCGGCGGCGCGGCGACTGCCGGACAACTGATCGGCGGCGGGCTGATCGAGAGCGATCTGTTTGGCCTGAGCTGGCGGCTGTGCTTCTTGATCAATCTGCCGGTCGGGATCATGGTTCTTGCCACTCTGACGCGGGCGGTTCCCTACACGCCGCCGGGCGTGACAACCCGGCTCGACCTGCCGGCGACGCTGCTGCTCAGCGGCGGGCTGCTGGGCCTGCTCTGGCCGCTAATTGAAGGCCGCCAGTCGGGTTGGCCGGCCTCGGTCTGGCTAACGGCCGCTGCCGCAGCGCTGCTGCTTATGCTACTGACCGCACACCAGCGGGCGAGAACGACACGGGGGCGGGACACGTTGCTGCCGCCGGGCCTGTTCCTGGAACGCCGGTTTTCGCTCGGTCTGTTGGCGGCGCTGGCATTCTACAGCACCAATGCGTCGTTCTATTTCGTCCTTGCCGTGTACCTGCAGCTCGGTCGCGGGCTCGACGCGCTGACCGGTGGGCTGGTGTTTTCCGTACTGACGGCCGGCTTCTTCGTGACGTCGCTGCTGGTGCCGCGGCTGTCGCAACGTTGGGGCGGACTGGTTCTGCCGATGGGTGGCATGGCACTCGTTGTCGGCCACCTGCTGCAGTGGGCGCTCCTGACCCAAAGCGAACGGCCGGCTGCATTCGCGCAGTTGATTCCGCTCCTGCTTGTCGAGGGGGCAGGCATCGGATTGATTATGGCGCCGTTGACTGCGACTACCCTGGCGAGCGCGCCGACGGCATATGCCGGCGCGGCATCGGGTGTGTTCGGCACCACCCAGTGGATCGGCAATTCCCTCGGCGTCGCGCTGATCGGGATCCCGTTCTACGGTGCGCTGGAGAGCGGCCGCTACGCATCGACCGCCTACCAGGACGCGCTCGCCGCCGGCTTGCTGTATCTGGTCGGCCTGACGCTGCTGTTTCTCGCCGTCGCCCTCTGGCTTGCACGGCACGCGCAAACACCTGCCGACGCTACGGCGGTGCCCGGTCGGCTTGCTGACAATGGACAGGTCCAGGATTGAGCAGATCGTGCTAGCGGCGAAGCCCTCGCCTTCTCCCGGCGCCGCCTAGGCCGGAGAGGCCCTTTTGCTCGCCAGACACCGCGACAGCCTCTTCGCCTTTCACCCAAGCTGTCCGACACCTGCTATTCTTGACCATTCCCTCTTTGAGCACCCCCATGCCCACCGATCCAAACCACGCGCGTGCCTCGAGCACCAGAGAACCGGAACCCGTCCGTGCGGAATCGGCCCGGTCGGGTATCTCCATTCGCCCTGTGCACATTGAGGACCTGCCCGGCCTGCTCGCACTAGAGCTGGCGAGCTTCTCCTCGGATCGACTCAACCGCCGCCGGATGAAGCACTGGATCCAGGCGCCGAACCGCGTCTTCCTGGTCGCCGAATCCGCAGGCGCATTGGTGGGATACGGCCTGGCGCTCTTGCACCGGGGCACCCGTCTCGCGCGCCTGTATTCAATCGCCGTTTCGAAACGGGCCCGGGGCCAGGGCGTGGGCAGAGCGCTGCTGCTGGAAGTGGAAGCGGACGCCGCAAAGCGGGGACGATTGTTCATGCGCCTTGAAGTGGCCCAGGACAACACCGGTGCCATCAACCTATACCAGTCCCTGGGTTATGCCGCCTTTGGAACCTACAGCGCCTATTACGAGGACCACCGCGATGCCCTGCGAATGCAGAAGCGCATCCGTCACGCTCCGGGCGACCTGATGTCCAAGCCCGTCCCCTGGTACCAGCAGACCACGGAATTCACCTGCGGCCCCGCAGCGGCGATGATGGCCATGGCCGCGCTGAACCCCGAGGTGACATTCAGCCGTGAATTGGAGCTGGACTTGTGGCGGGAGGCCACCACCATCTTCATGACCTCCGGGCACGGCGGCAGCCACCCGATCGGTCTCGCCCTGGCTGCAGCCCGCCGAGGCTTCGACGCGGAAGTCGTCATCAACCAGAAGGGCCCGCTATTTATGGAGAGCGTACGCAGCCCGGATAAAAAACAAGTGATCGCAGCCGTGCATCAGCAGTTTGTAAACAATGCGAAAACCGCCGGCATCCCAATCCGCTACCGGGATGTACGACAGCAGGACATACAGCGCTGGCTCAGCGAAGGCGCCCTCGTGCTGATGCTGATCAGTACCTACCGCATGGACTACAAAAAGGCCCCCCATTGGGTCACCGTGAGCGGCATCGACGAGCAATGCCTCTACGTCCACGACCCGGACCCAACCGAAGGCGAGCAGAACGAACTGGACTGCCAATACCTGCCCATCGCCCGCGACGACTTCGAAAAAATGTCATCGTTTGGCCGTGAGCGATTGAGAACTGCGGTGGTCATTCGACGAAAGTCGCCAACGGGTTGAGTGTTGGGTTACGGCTGCGCCTAACCCAACCTACGCACTGCCCATCGCCTTCGACGACATCAAAAAATGTCATCATTTGGCCGTGAGCGATTGAGAACTGCGGTGGTCATTCGACGAAAGTCGTTAACCGGTTGAGTGTTGGGTTACGGCTACGCCTAACCCAACCTACGTACTGCCCATCGCCTGTGACGACTTCAAAAAATGTCATCGTTTGGCCGTGAGCGATTGAGAACTGCGGTGGTCATTCGACGAAAGTCGCCAACGGGTTGAGTGTTGGGTTACGGCTGCGCCTAACCCAACCTACGCATTATCCAAACCCGCTTTCAGAACCAAACCCTGCACGGGGCTCTCGAGACGTGGGGGCGTCCGGCCCTGCCGCGACCTTCACCAGCAGGGATGCTGGTGAAGAGCCCCCAGGGATGGGTTCACGGCGTGTCGCGGCAGGGCCGGATGACCCCACGTCCTGGCACCAATCATCACCCCGCAACCTGACACAATCGATGACCCCATGCCTGGCACCATCCATCCCCCCGCGCGAACGGATCATACCTCGCCCTCAAACAATCCGATCAGCCCAGCTCAAACCAACCCAGGTCACCGCCCCCGATTCTCCAGACGACGCGCGAACTCACTCATAATCTGCATATAAAGTTCATCCCCGATAAACGCATCCTCGACACCGTGTTCCAGGCTGGGATTGTCATTCACCTCGATCACATAAACCTTATTGCCCTGCTGCTTGATATCGATCCCGTAAATACCATCGCCGATAATCCGCGCAGCCTTCAGAGCCGCATTCAACACCACGCGAGGCACCTCATAAGTCGGCAGCGTTTCCGACCCGCCGCTGCCGATGCGATCCGCACCGTGGTCGTAGATCTGCCAATGCCCCTTCGCCATATAATAGCGGCAGGCATAAAGCGGACGGTGGTTGAGAATACCGATTCGCCAATCAAACTCAGTGAAAAGAAACTCCTGCGCAATCACAAGGGCGGACTTGCTCAACAACTCGCCCAGAACCTCCCGCAACTGCTCACGACTCTCCGCCTTCGACACGCCCACCGAAAACGAACCGTTGGGAATCTTCAAAACCATCGGATAGCCAAAAAACTCCTCCAATGCATCCAGATCAGCCGGCTCCATGCTGGATACAATCCTGGTCTTGGGCGTGGGTACACCGCTGTAGGTAAATGCGTCCTGCAGAAAGACCTTATTGCAGCAGCGAAGAATGGAGGTAGGATCATCCATCACGACCAAACCTTCGATCTCCGCCTTGCGCGAAAAATGATATGTGTGATGATCGATGCCCGTGGTCTCCCGGATGAACAACGCATCGAACTCGCTCAAGCGCGCGTAATCAGCGGGGCCGATAAACTCCACATGGAACCCCACCTTCGTGGCCGCGCGCTCCATGCGCTTCAAAGCGCCCGAATCACTGGGTGGCAACTTCTCGTGCGGGTTGATCAGAATCGCCATATCCCAGCGACTGGCCTTGCGCTTGCGGGGGCTGCGCCACAGGCTCTGGGTAAATTTTTCCAGCGCCTCCACAAAGCGACCGGACTCCTCCGCATTCAGGTCCTCGAAGGCGAAAGGGTTGATCGAGCGGATCTGCCAGGAACCCTGCCAGACCAGCACCACCTCCAGAACCGGACACGGAAACCGCTCAAAAAGTTTGCGAGCCAAAAGCCTGAGCTCGCGCTTTTCGGTTTTGCCAAAGAAAACCTTGAAGCAAATATCCTCCCGGGAAGACTCATCACGGGCGAGCTTGTTGAGCTGCGCGAGCAACGTATTCACCTGCAAGAGGTAAAGCTGCTGGCTCCCGAGGTCGTTGAGGGTATTGACCGGCGGCAGGACCTTGTGACCCCGGGCTTCCGCCAGCAGGGAACAGTAGTAGCCCTTGCTGAGATAGCGGTCCGTGTTGCACAGGTTGATGATGCGCGTCTTCTTTTCACCCTTGATGGGGTGCTCTTTGAGGTAGGTGTCAAAGCTGATAACTGCATCGGCAGGAAATTCCGCGCGCCACGCGGACAGGTCGTCCAGGACGAGGTAGATATTCGACATCGGTCGGCAGGTACTCAAAAGGAAGCTGAGGGAAGGGAGGCGCAATATAGCACCCCGGACGGGAAGCGCAAATACACCGCGGCCCTGTTGGGTTACGCTTCGCTAACCCAACCTACACGCTCGGCGCCTGTCGCTCTTGCATTGCCAAACCGCAGCACCACTTGTAGGTTGGGTTAGGCCGACAGGCCGTAACCCAACAATTCCGGTCTCCTGTTGGGTTAC
>NZ_JBTIYG010000024.1:0-16381 GCF_054401055.1 Gilvimarinus sp. F26214L
ACCCTGATCGCCCCGATTGCGATGGAAGAAGGCCTGCGCTTCGCAATCCGCGAAGGTGGTCGCACCGTCGGCGCCGGTGTGGTATCCAAAGTAATCGAGTAAGACACAGTCCGAGCCATTGGGGGCCGCCAGCAGCGTTTCGCTCTGGTGGTCCGCAAGAGTGGCTTGGCCAGATTTTCCTAGGCCAGTAGTTCAATTGGTAGAGCACCGGTCTCCAAAACCGGCTGTTGGGGGTTCGAGTCCCTCCTGGCCTGCCATTTACGCGTTATTCGTACGTATAAGATAAGGTTGGCGCTTGCCAATGAACGCAAAAACTGAGGCTCCTGAATACCGCTTGGATTTTCTCAAGTGGCTGCTTGTCGCATTGCTTGTGGCGGGCGGTATTTTCGGCAATTCCTATTTTTCCGAGATTTCTCTCGCATTCCGCGTTCCGGCCTTGCTGGCTGGTGCATTGGTGGCCCTCTTTATCGCCGTCAACACGGCGAAAGGTGCGGCTCTGTGGAGTCTGTTGAAAGAGTCCGTAGTTGAAGTGCGCAAGGTCGTTTGGCCCACGGTGCAGGAAACCCATCAAACAACGCTGATCGTGATTGTCGTCGTTCTTCTGATGGCGGGAATCCTATGGGCGTTGGACTCCTTGTTGGGTTGGATTGCCTCACTCATTCTAGGATAAGGCTCAACCATGGCAAAACGCTGGTACGTAGTACATGCCTACTCCGGCTACGAGAAAAAAGTAGCCGCCGCGCTCAAGGAGCGTATCGAGCGGCATGGTATGCAAGATAGCTTTGGCGACATCATGGTTCCCACCGAAGAAGTGGTGGAAATGCGTGGCGGCCAGAAGCGCAAGAGCGAACGCAAATTTTTCCCGGGTTACGTCCTCGTGCAGATGGAGTTGAACGACGATACCTGGCATTTGGTCAAGGATACCCCGCGTGTCATGGGTTTCATCGGCGGCAAGGCGGACCAGCCTGCCCCGATCACCGAGCGGGAGGCCCAGGCCATCTTGCAGCGCGTGGATGACTCGGTCGAAAAACCGAAGCCCAAAACGATCTTTGAGCCCGGCGAAATGGTTCGGGTTACTGATGGCCCCTTCAACGATTTCAACGGTGTCGTGGAAGAGGTTAATTACGAAAAGAACAAATTGCAGGTTGCAGTCCTGATCTTTGGTCGCTCCACTCCGGTTGAGTTGGACTTCAGTCAGGTGGAAAAAACCTAGGGCGTGAGATAGCTCTCGCGCTCACTTCTTGTGAACCACCCAGGGGAGCCGGTGACGATCAACATGTCGTTGATCTGAGGCGTTAATACCCACAACAGGAGGCCCAATCATGGCCAAGAAAATCGACGCCTATATCAAGCTGCAGGTTGCAGCTGGTCAGGCAAATCCCAGTCCCCCCGTTGGTCCTGCGCTCGGTCAGCACGGCGTGAACATCATGGAGTTCTGCAAGGCGTTCAATGCCCAAACCCAGGGCATGGATCCCGGCAGCCCCGTGCCCGTGGTGATCAGCGTTTACAGCGACCGCAGCTTCACCTTCACCATGAAGACTCCGCCCGCAGCGTTTCTGCTGAAAAAAGCAGCAGGAATCAAGAGCGGCAGCGGCAAGCCCAACACCGACAAGGTGGGCAAGGTGACTCGCGAGCAACTGGAAGAGATCGCCAAGGTGAAGCAGCCGGACCTGACCGCTTCCGATATGGAAGCCGCACTGCGCACCATTGCTGGTAGCGCTCGCAGTGCCGGTATCGAAGTGGAGGGTCTGTAAGATGGCAAAACTCACTAAGCGACAGAAGCTGTTCAAGGAAAAAGTCGACAGCGCGAAGCTCTACACCTTTGAGGAGGCTGTAGCTCTTCTCAAGGAGCTGTCCAACGCCAAGTTCCCGGAAACTGTTGAAGCGGCCATCAACCTGGGCATCGATCCGCGCAAATCCGATCAGGGTGTTCGCGGCGCGACTACGCTGCCCCACGGTGCGGGCAAAGATGTCCGTGTGGCTGTGTTTGCTCAGGGTAACAACGCCGACGCAGCCAAAGAAGCGGGCGCTGATCTGGTTGGCATGGATGACCTGGCCGAGCAGATCAAAGGCGGCACCATGGATTTTGACGTTGTAATTGCCGAGCCCGCCGCTATGCGCGTTGTTGGTCAGCTTGGTCAGATCCTCGGTCCCCGCGGCCTCATGCCGAACCCGAAAACCGGCACCGTAACGCCTGATGTTGCATCGGCGGTCAAGAACGCCAAAGCCGGTCAGGTGCGGTATCGCGCCGACAAGGGCGGGATCATCCACGGCGGCATCGGCAAGGTTTCCTTCGAAGACAATGCCATCAAGGAAAACCTCGAAGCCTTGATTGCCGACCTGAAAAAGGCAAAGCCCTCCTCTTCGAAGGGTGTATACCTTAAACGGGTTGCGCTGAGCACCACCATGGGTCCGGGGCTCGCGATCGACCAGGGCTCGCTGAACATCTAATGCGTTCCGGCGCATAGCCGCCGGAAGGCAACGAACTTTGGGGTTTGCGCAAATCCTCGGGTCTGCGCAAGCTGTCAAAGACCGTAGGAGGGTGCTGCATTGGTTATTGTTCGCCAATGAAGCTTACCTTAAATGATTTCGGGTCCGCGCCTTGGCGTGAAGCTCGACAAAATCCTACGCAGATGGTGAATCCCAATTCAGTTTCTTCTTATTGATTGAGCTGGATTAGATCACCGCAATCGTTTTGCCATACAGGCTCGCCCTGTTAGGTAGAACACTTGAGAGTGAACTCAGTTGCAGGAGGCATTTGCCCTCGGCAGCTGTTTTCTTATCCAGGAGAAATCTCGTGGCATTAAGACTCGAAGACAAAAAAGCGATTGTCGCTAGTGTTAACGAGACTGCAAGCAATGCCCTGTCACTGGTTATCGCCGACGCGCGCGGCGTTAACGTGACAGACCTGACTGCCCTGAGAAAGCAGGCACGCGAAAACAACGTCACCCTGCAGGTGATTCGCAATACTCTTGCGAAACGCGCTGTGGCCGGGACAGAGTTTGAGTGTGTTCAGGAAGCCCTGGTGGGTCCGTCAATCTTCGGGTTTTCAATGGAAGACCCGGGTGCGGCGGCGCGCCTGTTCAAAGATTTCGCCAAGCAAAACGAAAAATTTGAGGTTAAAGCGCTTTCTGTCGGTGGCAAGCTTCTGGCCGCTTCGCAAATTGATGCGCTCGCTAAATTGCCGACTCGTGATGAGGCTCTGGCAATGCTGGCAAGCGTGATGATTGCGCCGGTCACGAAGTTGGTTCGCACGTTCAATGAAGTGCCTGCCAAAGTCACTCGGGTGGTTGCTGCAGTTGGCGACAAAAAACGTGAAGAAGCTGCTTAAACTCAACAACCTTGAGTTTCGGAAAGTTCCTTCGAAAGTAAACTATTTAAGTATCTGGAGATCTGAGTCATGGCTCTGTCAAAAGAAGACATTTTAAACGCCATTGCCGAAATGTCCGTAATGGACGTTGTCGAGCTTGTTGAAGCAATGGAAGAGAAGTTCGGTGTTTCTGCTCAGGCAGCTGTTGCTGTTGCCGCTGCACCTGCGGGTGAAGCTGCGCCGGCCGCAGAAGAGAAGACCGAGTTCGATATCGTCCTGACCGCAGCAGGCGACAAGAAGGTCAACGTGATCAAAGCGGTTCGTGCGATCACCGGCCTGGGCCTGAAAGAAGCCAAGGATCTGGTAGACGGCGCTCCATCCACAGTGAAGGAAGCTGCCAGCAAAGAAGACGCGGAAGACGCGAAAAAGCAACTGGAAGAAGCTGGAGCGACTGTAGAGCTCAAGTAATTGGCTTTGCGGACTCCTGCATCAATCAGTTTGGATCGGGTCGGCGGACGAAAGTCTGCCGGCCTTTTCCTGTTTGTGAGCTTTCTGTCCCGAGCGCTCTGTGAGCAGAGCTTTCCGGTCAGACAACTTTAAGTGGTTTATCAAACAACTTAGTGGCTTAGAGCTTTGGTCCGCGGCAGTGTTTCAGTTCGTCTGGGTTCACTGCCATTGAAGCTTAGAATGCTGCAACCATGAGGGCAAGCCCGGTTTTGCAACCCTTGATTTGCAACTTGAGGTGCATGCCCCAGTGGCAAGTTCTCGCAAGCGCAGGAAGCGCGTGCACAGTGGCTGACAGTCGCCAGAATGATTGTCGCCGCGCCGATTCAAACAGCGAGTTTCGACTGGCTGTACAGTAACACTCCGCCCACTCTGTGAACAAGCTGGGGAATATTGATGGCTTACTCATACACCGAGAAAAAACGTATCCGCAAGGATTTTGGTAAATGGAAAGACGTCATGGACGTCCCATTTCTCCTTGCGATTCAGTTGGACTCCTATCAAAAGTTTACCCAAGCCGATGTGACCGCCGAGCAGCGCCTGGATATCGGTTTGCAGGCCGCGTTCAAATCGGTGTTCCCCATTGTCAGCTACTCCGGTAACGCTGCCCTGGAATACGTGAGCTATGCCCTGGGTCGGCCCGTCTTTGATGTGACTGAATGTGTCTCCCGCGGCGCGACCTTCGCGGTTCCCCTGCGGGTCAAGGTTCGCCTGATCATTTATGACAAGGAGTCAGCCAACAAAGCTATTAAAGACATCAAGGAGCAGGAAGTTTACATGGGCGAGATCCCGCTCATGACCGAAAACGGTACCTTTGTGATCAATGGTACCGAGCGCGTGATTGTTTCCCAGCTCCACCGTTCCCCGGGTGTGTTCTTTGATCACGACAAGGGCAAGACTCATTCCTCCGGCAAGCTGTTGTACTCTGCGCGGGTAATTCCTTACCGTGGGTCATGGCTCGACTTCGAGTTTGATCCGAAGGATATGGTCTATGTGCGCATCGATCGCCGACGCAAGTTGCCGGCCACTATTTTGCTGCGCGCCCTGGGCTACGAAGCCGAAGAAATTCTCGACATGTTCTTCGATACCAGCACCTTCCTGATTGGGAAGGACGGTGAGTTCCAGCTGGAGTTGGTGCCATCGCGCATGCGTGGCGAGGTGGCCTCATTTGATATCAAGGACAAAAAGGGCAAGGTCATCGTTGAGGAAGGGCGACGTATTACCGCGCGCCACATACAGCAGATGGAAAAGGCCAAGCTGGAGCAGCTCGACGTTCCGGCCGAGTACCTGGTGGGCCGTTCGCTGGCCAAAAACATTGTGGATACCGAAACGGGCGAGCTGCTGTTCGAGTGCAACACCGAAATTACCGATGAAGTGATTGCCAAGTTGGCCGAAGCCAATGTGGACCGCATCGAAACTCTTTATACCAACGACCTGGATCGCGGCCCGTTCATCTCAGACACGCTCCGCGCAGATCCCACCCGCACCGAGCTGGAAGCGTTGGTGGAAATCTACCGAATGATGCGTCCCGGCGAGCCTCCCACAAAGGAGTCGGCGGAAGCACTGTTCCAAAACCTGTTCTTCAGTTCCGTGCGATACGATCTGTCCGCGGTCGGTCGAATGAAGTTCAACCGTCGTCTGGGTATCGAGGGCGAAGAGGGCGAAGGAACTCTGAGCCGGGAAGATATTGTCCTGGTGCTGAAAACCCTCGTGAACATCCGCAACGGCAATGGCGTAGTGGATGACATCGATCACCTGGGTAACCGTCGTGTTCGCTCCGTTGGTGAGATGGCGGAAAACGCCTTCCGCGTGGGCCTGGTGCGCGTGGAGCGGGCGGTGAAGGAGCGGTTGTCCATGGCGGAGTCCGAAGGGTTGATGCCTCAGGACCTTATCAACGCCAAGCCTGTGGCAGCTGCTGTGAAAGAGTTCTTCGGGTCGAGTCAGCTGTCCCAGTTCATGGATCAGAACAACCCCCTGTCGGAGGTGACGCACAAGCGCCGTGTCTCCGCGTTGGGCCCGGGCGGCCTGACCCGCGAGCGTGCGGGTTTCGAAGTACGTGACGTACACCCGACCCATTACGGTCGTGTCTGTCCCATCGAGACGCCGGAAGGTCCGAACATCGGGCTGATCAACTCATTGGCTACGTACGCGCGGACCAACGATTATGGCTTCCTTGAAAGCCCCTATCGTCGCGTGATGGACGGCAAGGTGACGGATCAGATCGACTACCTGTCGGCCATCAACGAAGCGGAGTACGTGATCGCCCAGGCGTCTGCGGCTCTGGATGAGAAAGGCAAGCTGGTGGACGAACTGGTGTCTGTGCGTCACCAGAACGAATTCACCCTCAAATCCCCGGAAGACGTGGAATACATGGATGTGTCTCCGCGTCAGGTGGTCTCGGTCGCCGCATCCCTGATTCCATTCCTGGAGCACGATGACGCGAACCGCGCACTGATGGGTTCGAACATGCAGCGGCAGGCGGTTCCCACCTTGAAGGCCGAAAAGCCGCTGGTGGGAACAGGTATGGAGCGCATCGTGGCCTCCGATTCCGGCGTGTGCGAAGTGGCCCGCAATGGCGGTGTGATTGAGAGCGTGGATTCCGGTCGGATCGTTGTTCGTGTCAACGACGACGAAGTTCAGAGCGGCGACGCCGGTGTGGATATCTACAACCTGACCAAATACACCCGTTCGAACCAGAACACCTGCATCAACCAGCGCCCCATTGTTCGCGTGGGCGACCGGGTGGCTCGTGGTGACGTCCTGGCGGATGGTCCGTCGGTGGATATGGGCGAACTGGCCCTTGGTCAGAACATGCGTATCGCGTTCATGCCCTGGAATGGCTACAACTTCGAGGACTCCATCCTCATCTCCGAACGGGTTGTGCAGGACGATCGCTTTACCACGATTCACATCCAGGAGCTGACGTGCATCGCGCGCGATACCAAGCTGGGCAGTGAAGAAATTACCGCCGACATCCCCAACGTGGGTGAAGGTGCGCTGGCCAAACTGGATGAGTCCGGCATCGTGTACATCGGCGCGGAAGTGGGCCCGGGCGATATCCTGGTGGGCAAGGTGACGCCGAAAGGTGAAACCCAGCTGACTCCCGAGGAAAAACTGCTGCGTGCAATCTTCGGCGAAAAAGCCTCCGACGTGAAGGATACATCCCTGCGCGTGCCCTCCAGCACTCGCGGTACCGTCATCGACGTGCAGGTATTCACACGCGACGGTCTGGAAAAGGACCAGCGGTCCCTGGAAATCGAGAAGGCCCAGCTTGACGAGGTCCGCAAGGATCTGAACGAAGAGTACCGCATCGTTGAGCGAGCCACTTTCGAGCGGCTGCAGCGCGCGCTGGCAGGCCAGAAGGTCAACAGCGGGGCCGGCTTCAAGAAAGGGGCTGTGCTCAAGGAAGAAGATCTGGAGAAGCTGGACAGCGACAGCTGGTTCAAGCTGCGCATGGCCGACGATGAGCTCAACCAGCTACTCGATCGCGCATCGGAGCAATTGGCGGAGCGGCGCAAGATTCTTGACGAGAAGTTTGAAGACAAGAAGAAAAAGCTGGCCACCGGCGACGATCTGGCGCCAGGCGTGCTCAAGATCGTCAAATGCTACGTGGCGATCAAGCGACGCATTCAGCCCGGCGACAAGATGGCGGGACGACACGGGAACAAGGGTGTTATCTCGGTGATCATGCCCGAGGAAGACATGCCCTACGATGAAAACGGCGAGACTGTGGACATCGTACTCAACCCTCTGGGTGTGCCTTCGCGGATGAACGTAGGTCAGATTCTGGAGACCCACCTGGGCATGGCTGCCAAGGGTCTGGGCGTGAAGATCGACCGAATGTTGCAGGAGCAGCGCAAGGTTGCCGAGCTTCGCGATTTGCTGGAGGAGATCTACAACCGAACCGGTACCGCCAAGGACAAGGAAGACCTGAAGTCATTCAGCGACGAAGACATTCTCGAGCTGGCGAAAAACCTGCGCGGTGGCGTGCCCATGGCGACTCCGGTTTTCGACGGCGCTCATGAAGACGAGATCAAGGCGTTGCTGCGGCTCGCAGATCTGTCCGACACCGGACAGGCTACGCTGTATGACGGCCGCACCGGCGACCAGTTCGCACGCCCGGTTACCGTCGGCTACATGTACATGCTGAAGCTCAACCACCTTGTGGAAGACAAGATGCATGCTCGTTCCACTGGTTCCTACAGTCTTGTCACCCAGCAGCCGCTCGGTGGTAAAGCTCAGTTTGGTGGCCAGCGGTTCGGGGAGATGGAGGTCTGGGCCCTCGAGGCCTACGGTGCCGCTTACACCCTGCAGGAGATGCTCACTGTGAAGTCGGATGACGTGGCTGGTCGAACCAAGATGTACAAGAACATCGTGGATGGCGACCACCGCATGGAGCCCGGCATGCCCGAGTCCTTCAACGTGCTGGTGAAAGAGATTCGGTCGCTCGGCATCAACATGGAACTCGAGCACGACCAGTAGCGCTGAATGAAAGCAGGCAATAGCGTCGATTAATATCCGCGGCGGGCAGGTCAAGCGTTTCGTGAATATGGAATTTGCGAACGGATGACGGAAGCCCGCTCAGAATACCCAAAGGGCGAATGCCCCCTGGAGGAAAGGCCTTGAAAGACTTACTGAACCTACTGAAAACCCAAGGGCAGGTAGAAGAGTTTGACTCCATCCGCATCGCTCTGGCTTCGCCAGAGATGATTCGCTCCTGGTCTTTTGGTGAAGTCAAAAAGCCGGAAACGATCAATTACCGGACCTTCAAGCCCGAACGCGAAGGGCTGTTCTGCGCCAAGATCTTCGGCCCGGTGAAGGACTACGAGTGTCTCTGCGGCAAATACAAGCGCATGAAGCACCGTGGCATCATCTGCGAAAAGTGCGGCGTGGAAGTAACGCTGTCCAAGGTCCGGCGGGACCGTATGGGCCACATCGAGCTGGCCAGCCCCGTGGCGCACATCTGGTTTCTGAAGTCACTGCCGAGCCGCATCGGTCTGCTGCTCGATATGACCTTGCGCAGCATCGAGCGCGTGCTTTACTTCGAATCCTACGTCGTCACCGATCCGGGCATGACCACCCTCGAAAAAGGCCAACTGCTGACTGACGAGCAGTACTTCGAAGCCATGGAAGAGTTCGGCGATGAATTCTCCGCGAAGATGGGTGCGGAAGCCATCCAGGACCTGATGCGCGACATCAACCTGGAGGCCGAGGTTCAGCGTCTGCGTGAAGAGATTCCCGCAACCAACAGCGAAACCAAGATCAAGAAGCTGTCGAAGCGTCTGAAACTTCTGGAAGCCTTCCACAGTTCCGGCAACAAGCCCGAATGGATGGTGCTGGAAGTGCTCCCGGTGCTTCCGCCGGATCTGCGCCCGCTCGTTCCCCTGGACGGTGGCCGGTTTGCGACTTCCGATCTGAATGATCTGTATCGTCGGGTAATCAACCGCAACAATCGCCTCAAGCGCCTGCTGGACCTGAATGCTCCCGACATCATCGTGCGCAACGAGAAGCGCATGCTGCAGGAGTCTGTCGATGCGCTGCTCGATAACGGCCGTCGCGGTCGAGCCATCACCGGCTCCAACAAGCGTCCGTTGAAGTCCCTGGCTGACATGATCAAAGGCAAGCAGGGTCGCTTCCGTCAGAACCTGCTGGGTAAGCGTGTGGACTACTCCGGCCGTTCCGTCATCGTGGTCGGGCCCACTCTGCGTTTGCATCAGTGTGGTCTGCCCAAGAAAATGGCTCTGGAGCTTTTCAAGCCCTTCATCTTCAGCAAGCTGGAATTGCGCGGGCTGGCGACCACGATCAAAGCGGCCAAGAAAATGGTCGAGCGTCAGGAGGCTGTGGTCTGGGATATCCTCGATGAAGTGATCCGGGAACACCCGGTATTGCTGAACCGCGCACCCACTCTGCACCGTTTGGGCATCCAGGCTTTCGAGCCCGTCCTTATCGAAGGCAAGGCCATTCAGCTGCACCCGCTGGTGTGTGCTGCCTACAACGCGGACTTCGACGGCGACCAGATGGCGGTGCACGTGCCGTTGACCATCGAAGCGCAACTGGAAGCCCGCGCGCTGATGATGTCCACCAACAACATTCTGTCCCCCGCGAGCGGTGAGCCCATCATCGTGCCTTCCCAGGACGTGGTGCTCGGCCTGTACTGGATGACACGGGAGCGAGTCAACGCGCAGGGCGAAGGCATGGTGTTCTCCGACGTGGCGGAAGTGTCCCGAGCCTACCACGGCAAGGTGGTGGACCTGCAGGCGCGGATCAAGGTGCGCATTACCGAGCAGGTCGCTGGCGAAGACGGCGAGTTGCAAGCCACCACAAGCCTGGTGGATACAACGGTAGGCCGCGTGCTGCTGTGGGACATCGTGCCCGCCGGATTGCCGTTCGAGATGGTAAACCAGCCCATGGTGAAAAAGGCCATCTCTGCGGTCATCAACAGCTGCTACCGTGTGGTAGGGCTAAAGGCTACGGTTATCTTTGCCGACCAGCTCATGTACATGGGTTACGAGTTTTCCACCAAGTCCGGTTCGTCCATTGGTGTCAACGACTTCACCATCCCGGAAGAAAAGGCGGCCATCATTGCGCGCGCTGAAGAAGAGGTCTTGGAGATCGAAACCCAGTTCTCTTCCGGTCTGGTGACTCAGGGTGAGAAATACAACAAGGTCATCGACATCTGGTCCCGCGCCAACGACCTGGTGGCCAAGTCCATGATGGAAGGTATTTCCAGCGAGGCGGTCGTCGACAAGAACGGGGAGGAGGTGCTGCAGGATTCCTTCAACTCCGTATACATGTATGCGGATTCCGGGGCGCGGGGTTCGCCCGCCCAGATCCGTCAGCTGGCGGGTATGCGTGGCCTGATGGCGCGTCCCGATGGTTCGATCATCGAGACGCCGATTACGGCCAACTTCCGGGAAGGTTTGAACGTAAACGAATACTTCATTTCAACCCACGGTGCCCGTAAAGGTCTGGCGGATACAGCTCTCAAAACCGCAAACTCCGGTTACCTGACCCGCCGCCTCGTGGATGTGGCTCAGGACCTGGTAGTGACTGAGCAGGACTGCGGTACCGACGAAGGCCTGACAATGGCGCCGGTCATCGAAGGTGGGGACATCATCGAGTCGCTGGGTGACCGGATCCTCGGCCGGGTTGTGGCGCAGGACGTGGTCCGCGCGAATTCGGACGAGATTCTGGTTCCAGCGGGCACCATGATTGACGAGGCCTGGGTCGAGCGCATCGAACGAATGAGCATTGATGAGGTGATCGTACGGTCGCCCATCACCTGTGCGACCCGTTACGGCATCTGCTCCCAGTGCTACGGCCGGGATCTGGCCCGTGGTCATCGCGTCAACGTGGGCGAGGCTGTGGGTGTTATTGCCGCCCAGTCCATCGGCGAACCTGGTACCCAGCTGACCATGCGGACCTTCCATATCGGTGGTGCGGCCAGTCGGGCCTCCGCAGCCGACAGTGTTCAGGTGAAGCAGGAAGGTAATGTTCGATTCCATAACGTGAAGCTGGTGCGCCGCTCCGACGGCGAACTGATTGCCGTTTCCCGTTCGGGCGAGCTGGCGGTCGCCGACAATAATGGTCGTGAGCGTGAGCGCTACAAGATTCCTTATGGCGCGGTCATCAGTGTGGAAGATGGCGCACATGTGGAAGGTGGCGCGATAGTCGCCAAGTGGGACCCACACACCCACCCGATCGTCACCGAGGTGGCCGGTAAGGTGTCCTTCTCCGGCATGGAAGAAGGTCTGTCGGTTCGTCGCCAGACCGATGAGCTCACGGGTCTGTCCTCCATCGAGGTTCTCGACCCGTCCGAGCGTCCGGCGGCGGGCAAGGACCTGAAGCCGACCATTACACTGCTCGATGAAAACGGCAACGAACTGACCCTGGCCAACACCAACGTGCCTGCGCACTACATGCTGCCCGCCAATGCCGTGCTGACCCTGAGCGATGGCGATCAGATCCAGGTGGGTGACGTTATTGCGCGGATTCCCCAGGAAAGTTCGAAGACTCGCGACATCACCGGCGGTTTGCCCCGCGTGGCGGATCTGTTCGAGGCACGCAAGCCCAAGGAGCCTGCCATTCTCGCCGAGATCTCGGGTACTGTTTCCTTCGGGAAGGAGACCAAGGGCAAGCGCCGCCTGGTGATCACTCCCAGCGACGGTCAGCCGTTGCCCGACGGTTCCACCCACTATGAGGTTCTCATTCCCAAGCACCGCCAGCTGACTGTGTTCGAGGGCGAGCAGGTAATGAAAGGGGAGGTTGTGTCAGATGGTCCCAGCAACCCTCACGACATTCTGCGTTTGCAGGGCGTTGAGGCGCTGGCCCGCTACATTACCAACGAGATTCAGGACGTTTACCGCCTCCAGGGTGTAAAGATCAACGATAAGCACATCGAGACCATTTTGCGTCAGATGCTGCGCAAGGTTGAAATTACGGCCATGGGCGACTCGAGCTTCGTGAAAGGCGAGCAGGTGGAATGGTCCCGGGCACTGGACGAGAACGAAGCCCTGCGCGGCGATGAGCGCCAGCCCAGTCAGTTCGAGCGTCAGTTGCTGGGTATCACCAAGGCGTCTCTGGCAACGGAGTCCTTCATTTCGGCCGCTTCCTTCCAGGAAACCACCCGCGTGCTGACCGAGGCCGCAGTCACGGGCAAGATCGACAGCCTGCGCGGCTTGAAGGAAAACGTGGTGGTTGGTCGCCTGATTCCCGCGGGAACCGGCCTGGCCTACCATGCAGAACGCAAGCGTCGCCGGGAAGCGGACGTGGGCGTCTCCGAAGGCGTGAGCGCCGAAGAGGTGGAAGCAGCCCTGACCGAGGCTCTCAAGTCCAGCACCAGCTAGGCGAGAGACTCCCCGATGGGGCCCGGACGGCCGGCTTGACGTGGTCACCGGGCCTCATTACAATGCGCAACCCAATTTTCGCCGCTGGGTGGGGTTTGCGCCTGCCCTCATTTGCGGGTCCACACCCCGGACCCGGAGAGTGGCGACATTCGCCTTCGGCTTGAAGCAGTCCCGCTTCCTGAGGTCGGCGCCTTAATGAGCTTTGCCCGCCAGCGCGCCGGCAAGAGATAGATCAACAAACGAAGCAGCCCACGGTACGAAAGGGGCTGAGCCACGTGGATTTGGAGAAACTGAATGGCAACAATTAACCAATTGGTGCGAAAGCCGCGCAAGCGCAGGGTACAAAAGAGCGACGTGCCGGCACTGCAAGGCAACCCTCAGAAGCGTGGTGTCTGCACCCGCGTATACACCACCACTCCGAAGAAGCCCAACTCAGCGCTGCGTAAGGTTTGCCGTGTTCGGCTGACCAACGGCTACGAGGTGAGTTCCTACATTGGTGGTGAAGGCCACAACCTGCAAGAGCACAGTGTGGTACTGATTCGCGGGGGTCGTGTGAAGGATTTGCCCGGTGTGCGCTATCACACTGTACGCGGCAGCCTGGATACTTCCGGCGTGAGCGACCGCAAGCAGGGTCGTTCCAAGTACGGTACTAAGCGACCCAAGTAAATATATGTGGTGCTCCGTCCGGAGCGCCTTGAGCAAGCGATTCCGGGGTCGACTATGGCTCCGGCCCGGTTCCACTGTAGCGCGTCCGCGATGCAGTAAGACAGTAAGGCTAAGCCTGCACCTGCGAGGGTCAGCGTCTTAGAATCCCCCTGAAGAAGAGGAAAGATAATGCCAAGAAGACGCGTTGTTGCGAAACGTGAAGTACTGCCGGATCCCAAATACGGCAATGTAACACTCGCCAAGTTCATGAATATGGTGATGGTCAGCGGCAAGAAGTCCGTGGCCGAGCGCATTGTGTACGGTGCCCTGGATCTGGTCGAAGAGCGCCTGAAAAAGGATCCGCTGGAGGTGTTCGAGGAAGCACTGGAGAACGTTGCTCCGATCGTGGAAGTGAAGTCCCGTCGTGTGGGTGGCGCCACCTACCAGGTACCGGTGGAAGTGCGACCTTCCCGTCGGCAGGCCCTGGGCATGCGCTGGTTGGTGGAGTATTCGCGGGGCCGAGGCGAAAAATCAATGCCTCAGCGCCTGGCGGGTGAGCTTATCGATGCTTCCCAGAGCAAAGGCGGCGCCGTGAAGAAGCGGGAAGATGTGCACCGCATGGCCGAAGCCAACAAGATGTTCTCGCACTATCGATTCTAAGCGGAATTGGGGTATCAGAAGGCAGCGCACAACCGGCTGCCTTTTTGTCATTTTGACCTCGCGGTCCAGATGAGGTTTGTCGTACAGCCCGCCGCGCGATCAGATTCTTGAAGATTCAACACTGGAGATTAATGTAGTGGCTCGTAAAACTCCGTTAGCGCGTTACCGCAACATCGGTATCTGTGCCCACGTCGATGCCGGCAAAACCACCACCACCGAACGAATTCTGTTCTACACAGGCCTGTCTCACAAAATGGGTGAGACCCACGAGGGCTCTGCGACCACTGACTGGATGGAGCAGGAGCAGGAGCGCGGTATTACCATTACCTCGGCGGCTGTCACCAGCTTCTGGCAGGGTATGGACAAGCAGTTCAGCGAGCACCGCATCAACATCATCGATACTCCTGGGCACGTGGACTTCACCATCGAAGTTGAGCGTTCATTGCGCGTGCTGGATGGGGCGGTTGTCGTTCTGTGCGGTTCCTCCGGTGTGCAGCCCCAGACAGAAACTGTTTGGCGTCAGGCGAACAAGTACGAAGTGCCCCGAATGGTCTTCGTCAATAAGATGGATCGCTCCGGCGCGAACTTCGAGTGGGTGGTCGAGCAGCTGCGTGAGCGCCTGGGTGCGAATGCGGTACCCCTGCAGATGACCATCGGCGCGGAGGATGAATTCAAGGGCGTAGTCGACCTGGTCAAGATGAAGGCCATCCTCTGGAGCGAGGATGACATGGGGATGACCTTCGAATATGGAGAGATCCCTGAAGAGCTGCGAGCCAAGTGCGAAAAGATGCATGAGTACTTGGTGGAGGCCGCTGCCGAAGCGAATGAAGAGCTCATGAACAAGTACCTCGAGGGAGAGGAGCTGAGCGAGGAAGAAATCAAGCAAGGCATCCGCGCGCGCACTCTGGCCAACGAAATCGTGCCGGTTCTTGGCGGTTCCGCATTCAAAAACAAAGGTGTGCAGGCCGTCCTTGACGCGGTGATTGAGTACCTGCCCGCTCCCACGCAGGTCCGTGCGATCGAAGGTGTGCTCGACGACGGCGAAACTGTTGCTTCCCGCGAAGCAGACGACGATGCCCCGTTTGCCGCACTGGCTTTCAAAATCGCGACCGACCCCTTCGTGGGTACCTTGACGTTCTTCCGGGTTTACTCTGGAAAGCTCTCTTCCGGCGATACCGTTTACAACTCGGTTAAAGGCAAGAAGGAGCGCATCGGGCGGATGGTGCAGATGCACGCGAACGATCGTCAGGAAATCAAGGAAGTATTGGCGGGGGACATCGCCGCCGGTATCGGGCTGAAGGACGTCACCACGGGTGACACCCTTTGTGCACTGGATTCCATCATTACTCTGGAGCGCATGGAATTCCCGGAGCCGGTTATCTCTGTTGCTGTGGAGCCCAAGTCGAAGGCCGACCAGGAAAAAATGGGGATTGCGCTGGGCAAGCTCGCGCAGGAAGACCCGTCGTTCCGCGTGAAGACCGACGAGGAATCGGGTCAGACCATTATCTCCGGGATGGGCGAACTGCACCTTGATATTCTCGTTGATCGGATGCGCCGCGAATTCAACGTGGAAGCAAACATCGGTAAGCCACAGGTGGCCTACCGCGAGGCGATTCGCAACACCTGCGAGATCGAAGGAAAGTTCGTACGCCAATCCGGTGGTCGCGGTCAGTACGGCCACGTCTGGATTCGCTTCGAGCCGGGTGAGGACGAGTCGGCCGAAGGGCTGGAGTTTGTGAACGAGATCGTTGGTGGTGTTGTTCCCCGTGAATACATCCCGGCGGTACAGAAGGGCGTCGAAGAGCAGATGCAGAACGGTGTACTGGCGGGCTATCCGCTGCTGGGCCTCAAGGCAACACTGTACGACGGCTCCTTCCACGATGTGGACTCTTCCGAAATGGCGTTTAAAATTGC
Source organism: Gilvimarinus sp. F26214L (assembly GCF_054401055.1). Taxonomy (NCBI): domain Bacteria; kingdom Pseudomonadati; phylum Pseudomonadota; class Gammaproteobacteria; order Cellvibrionales; family Cellvibrionaceae; genus Gilvimarinus; species Gilvimarinus sp. F26214L. The sequence goes on from NZ_JBTIYG010000024.1 coordinate 15,880, forward strand.
CGCCAGCATGGCTACCAAGAAGCTGGCCCAGCAGGGCGGCGCGGTGCTCCTGGAGCCGGTAATGAAGGTGGAAGTGGTTACGCCCGAAGAGAACATGGGTGACGTGGTTGGTGATCTCAATCGTCGCCGTGGCCTTATCCAGGGCATGGATGAAAACCCGGCGGGCAAAATCGTTACGGCGGAAGTACCCTTGGCGGAAATGTTTGGTTACGCGACGGACCTGCGTTCGGCGACCCAGGGTCGTGCGACTTTTACCATGGAGTTCGGTCGCTACGCAGAAGCGCCGAATAACGTGGCTCAGGAAGTGATCGCCAAGAACGCGAAATAAGGTCTTCGTTTCATCAATTTGTCGTTAGAGGAAATTCAAAGTGGCTAAAGAGAAATTTGAACGTAACAAACCCCACGTCAATGTAGGCACCATTGGGCACGTTGACCACGGTAAAACCACATTGACCGCGGCGCTGACCCGCGTGTGTCACGAAGTGTGGGGCACAGGTTCAGC
>NZ_JBTIYG010000025.1:0-14721 GCF_054401055.1 Gilvimarinus sp. F26214L
GTAGTTAGATTTCTTGAAGTTGCCCATAGCATCAATCCCTGAAAATGATGCCTAATTCTAGCAAAAAGAAGCTTGTTATCGGAGTTTTTCTACAGCCTCAACGGGCCGCGATCGGGCGGTTTGTTCACCGGTCGCAGCGCCATCCTCAACCGTAAACACCTGGGGCCCCTGCGGCCCTTCGGTGACTGCCTTCGGATCGATAAGGACTACATCTCGGTATTGCTGCAGGGGCAGTTTCAGCCGTACAAACTGGCCTGGCAACAACTCGCCGTCAGGGTTTGGAAACACCGCGCGCATCTGGATACTGTCAGTGCGGGGATCGATGCGCGCGTCGGTAAAATTCAACTGTCCCTCATGGGCGAAGGTGCGCCCATGGTCGAGAAGCAGCCCAGTGGTTACTGGAATGGTTACCGGACTGTCGGTCCCGTCGACAGTTGAGGCTTGCCGCAGCGCGGCGTCCCGGGCGGGCAATGTAAAGTGGACATGGATGGGATCAAGGGGCGTGATAGTGGTCAGCAGGGTACCGCTTTCCACCAGGTTGCCTTCCGCCAGTGCCTCGAGGCCAACGACGCCGGCCACGGGCGCTTCCACACGGGCGTAGCGCAACATGCGCCGGGCATCGTTCTCGGCGGCTTGCGCCTTTTGCAATCGGGCCGACGCGGCCTGCAGAGCCGTTTCGGCCTTGTCCTTGTCGTGCTCACTGCTGACCTTGCGGGCAAAAAGGTCCTGCTGACGACGCCATTCCCGCTTCGCATTGCCGTGCTCGGCCTTTGCTTCCGCCAATTCCGCCTTGGCGCGGCGCAGGGCCAGTGTGTACGGTTCCGGGTCGATCTGAAACAGGGCTTCACCCTGTTGGACGAACTCGCCTTCCCGATACAGACGATCCTGCAACACGCCACCCACCTGAGCGCGCAGTTCCACGGCGCCAGAGCTCCGCACCCGCGCGGCATATTCCCCGTACTGCACCGCGTTGCCCGTTTCCACCGCCGCGACGGTCACGGCTGCCTTGGGTGCCGTCGGCTTGGAGGCGCCCGACTCGGTGCCGCAGGCGCTCAACAGTATCGTCCCCAGTACAGCGAGCCCGGCGGGCCAGCGGAGGAGGGCGACCGAAGTCAACAACTGCATTGGATTCATTGAGTATGCTCCGGGAATTGACGGACCAGAAAGGGCGGCCAGTCAACCAGAGCATCATTAAGCGGGCGTTAAGCCAGGCCCACGGTCGGGCGCGTTATGGGACGGTCAGCGAGGTGGGCCGGCGCAGTGGGCTGGACCTGATTCCAGGGCGCCCGCTACATACCGGCAGCCCCCAATCGTATCCCCCAAGCACCGCGCCGGTCGTGACCAGCGAGGGCGGGTGTGAGGCAACAACTAACGGAATTCAAAGAACTCATGTTGCAGAGCGGAATCGGGAATACCCAGTTGCTTCATTTGCCGGCGAATATCCTCCAGCAGCCCTTTGGGGCCACAGAAGCTGATAATCAGGGACTCAGGACCGCACTCCTGAGCTATGGCAGCGAAGCGTTCCTGAAAGTCCGCGCGCGTCGCACTGCCCGACACGGGCACCAGTTCCGCGCCGCGCTGGGCTGCCATTTCGGCGAGAATGACTGCGCTGGGGAACTCGCGGCCGGGAGTGGAGAAATAGAACAGGGTAACGCGATCAAAGTTGTTGGCGGAATCATCCTGCAACCAGGACACGAAAGGTGATATGCCCACGCCGCCCCCGATCCATATTTCTCTTTTGCCATTGTCCGGACGCTTGAAACGACCGTAGGGAGCGTAGATGTCCGCGTGCATGCCCACCTGCACCTTGGCGATCAGTTTGCGCGTGTAGTCACCCAGGTTGCGAATGAGAAAATCCACACGGCCGTCCGCAGCCTTGCCGCTGGCGATGGTGAAGGGGTGCGGTTCGCGGAGGCCGTCCTCCTTCATGCTCAGAAAGCCGAACTGCCCCGGTTCGAAATCCACGGCGTTGCGCACAGGTGTAAGGCTCAAATGAACCGCGCCGCCCGCGCCGGGGGACACGCTGGCAACCTCGTATTCAGCATGCCGGGCGAGAAAGGGATAGAGAAGCAGTTTGTACAGCGCCGCTGTAATAGCCAGCGCGGACACCAGGGCGAGCCAGATCCCCGCGGGGCTGCCGAGCTCGATGGGTGAGGCAAAGCTCAGCCAGTGTGCCACAACCACCAGAAAGAGCGGACCGGACAACTTGTGCCACCAGCGCCACTGGTTGTAGGGAATTTTGCGGTTGAGGGCGAGCACTACAATGAATACCAGCACAATGTAACTGAGCTGACGAACCAGGCGCGTCGTAGGCGCGGATAGGGAAATGATCGAAGCGGTGTCCCAGGCCTTCAGATCCGCCTTGAATGCCAGGTGAAATGATGCGAAGCCCAGAGCCCAGATGCCCATCCATTTGTGCGCTTGATAAACCCGATCAAGGCCGCCAAGCGCGGATTCCACGGCCGAGACACGGCTGGAAAGAATGGCGGACCACCCCATAAGACTCAGCGCGGCGACTCCCGACGCAAGACTGATCGCGGCGGTGCTTGTCCAGTCGTTCAGCGGGATCTCGAAGGCTACAAGCACAAAAGCAATCGCCACTGGAATCGTTACTGCCTGCCAGGTTTTCAACCGCACCATGTTCACCCTTATCCGAAGATCCCGACTACCTATTAGAAACCCGGCAATGCTACCACAATCGATACGCACAACCGGTGTCTGTGGAAAAATGCGAATGCGAAGATTTACACCGCAATCGAGCGGCGGAGATCGACAGGGCGCGTGCACTAACCCTGGGGGCTGTGGGCCATCTGCTCACAATAATGTTGCAAATGCTCCGGCAGATCCGGCGGGCACACACCGCATTGGCGGTTTCCGGGAACAGCGTAGTCAATGAATTTGGGGTAGGGCAGATTGAGGTTGGTCATGATCTCGCGAAACTCCTCTAGACTTTTCTGCTTGCCCAGGCGTGCATTGCGGTCTTTTTCCTGGGCAATACTGGACACGCGCCGCTCCTTGTAGTCGTGGGCGGGATAGACCAGGTAATCATCCGGAAGAGTGAACAGTTTTTCGTTCACGCTTTTGTACAGTGCATCCGCGTCACCGTTCTGAAAATCTGTACGGCCGCAGCCTTCAATAAGCAGGGCGTCGCCGGTAAACACTCGCTCCTGAAAGACGTAGGCAAAGTGCCCATCGGTGTGGCCCGGCGTATGAATCGGCTGCAAGGTGATACTGCCCACCTGGAAGGGCTTGCCTTCTTCCAGCCCCTCGTCCGTGCAGTCCAGCTTGTCGACCGCGGGGTTGGCGATCTTGCTTCCCACCTTGTTTTTCATTTCCAGCGCGGAGGTGATGTGGTCCGCGTGGATGTGGGTATCCACTGTGTACGCCAGTTTCATTCCCAGCTTGGTGATTTCCTCCAGGTCCCGGTCGATACTGTTTACCACCGGATCCACGAGAACGGCCTGGCCGGTGTCTTCACAGCCGAGGAGATAGGTGTAGGTACTGGAGACCGGCTCGAAGAGTTGACGAAATATCATCGGTAAGCTCCCTTGATGTTGGCTGTAGTATTCGGCTGTCGAGTTCAGGTCCAGTCATTCGTTTCCGCCCACCTGTTCGATGATTTGGGGCAGAACACTCGCGTCAATGCCCAGCCTTTGTGCCTGTTCCATAAGGTCCTGGACGGACGCATCCTCAAACAGCGCCTGACCGGCCGCCCAGAGCAGGAATGAGCGCCGCCCGCTGCCGCAGTGAGCGAATACCGGCTTGCCTTTGTCCGACATGGCCAGGTGAAAAGCTTCCACATCCGAGTGGGAAATACTCTCGGCACTGACGGGAATGTGGACGTAGTCCATGCCTTGTGCTTCGGCTGCGCGGCGAACCTGTTCGGAGCCGGGTTGATCCGCTTCTTCCTGGTCGGGGCGGTTACTGATCAGCGTTTTGAAACCCTGGCGGGCCAGCTCGGCGACCTGTTTCGGCTGGACCTGACCGCCGACTACAAGTTGGTCGGGGACAACTATTTTGAATTCGGGCATGGGGGCTCTCCTTAGCGTGCAGAAGGACGACTGCTTCCGATGACGGGGGTTACCCCGGTTTCACCTTGGGCGTGCATACGCGGCAGTTCTCCTCCGCAGCGCCGCCTCCACTCTCCACATAACGCACCTTGTGAATGGCGGAGCCACGGTTGCTGGAGAACTGAAAGCGGGCGCCGGCCCGGTTGACTGCCACGGCCTGCACCACAGCGGCGGGCCCTGTGTGAAACCGCCCCTCGCGGACCTCCCGTTCGGTTTCCGCCAGGCGCTGAATGTCGAGGCCATCCAGTTCATCGCGAAGATCATCGGGCTCCACCAAAAGGCTGCGCTCGGGTGGTCCACCCGTGGCATAGTCCAATTGACGCGGGGTATAGGCTTCCAGCAGAAAAACCCCATCCCGGCCTAGCGCCGCCGGCACCTGTTCGTAGACCCGGCGGCGTAGCTCCGGCGGCAAGTGGCAGAATATGGAGACGATGCCTTGCCACTGATTGCGACCGAGGTCGAAGTCAGCCAGGTCCGCGTGAACAAGGTCCAGTTGTACTCCCCGGCTGTCCGCCAACTTGCGCGCCTTGTCCAGCCCCACTTTCGAGGAATCGACGGCCGTGACCTCATAACCTTTAGCGGCCAGAAAGACCGCATTGCGGCCCTCTCCTTCCGCAAGGCACAGCACCCGTCCCTGGGGAATCAGGGAATAATGCTGTTTAAGGAAGTGGTTGGGCTCGGTCCCGTATACGTACTCATCGCTGCTGTATCGTTCATCCCACATTGTGGCGTCTCGTTTTAACAAGGAATGTGATTATCTTGCTATCGACCCCCTGCTTAGCCATGGTGTTCAGGCGAGACTGCAAACTGCGCACCGGTGGCGCCCAAGTGCTCCGGTTGATGGTTGCGAGAACCTGGTTCCCAAATAGTTAAGAAACGTTGCTCAAGTGTGGAGACCCCGGAAATTATGCTAGTTTCGAGCTTTTCGAGCTGTTTTTGTCGCAACCTTCAGGAACGCCGCATATGCCCACCACCAAATGCCTGTCGCGCTGCAACCGCCGTGAATTTGTCGGTCTGGGTCTGTCAGCGGGGGCTGCGCTGCTCACTGCGCCCTACGTCACGAACTCGCTTGCCGGAGAGGGTGAACACATGAAGCCAACGGTCAACAAAGCCTGGGCCCAACAGCAACTGCGGGGCGGCGAAGCGTTCGTTATGCCCTCGCTCATGCCCGATCTCAAAACGCTGGACGAGGAGGGCATTCGCCAGGATGTGCGCCACGCCATTGCCCAGGGCTTCTGCTCGATCCTGCCGCTGCCCCTGGGTATCGACGCCGGAGCCGAGCGGCAGATGCAGGGCATCATCGCGCAGGAGGCGCAAGGCAGGATTCACAGGGTAGGCATTATTCGCCCGGGCCCCTGGAGCACTTTGAAAGGCGCGGTACAGGCCCAGGAAGAGGCGGGCGTCTCCCACGCCTTGATGTACTTCAATCCGCAGCTTGCCAGCCAGGAGGCCATGTATGAGCAGATGCGCGAGGTCATCACTAACACTCGTCTGGGGATCGTGCTTTACGCCAAACCCAGCCCGGAAATAACCCATCTGGATCCCACCGGCCTGCCACTGGATGCCTTCGACCGCCTGGCCGACCTGGATAATGTGATCGCGGTGAAATTCACCCAGGTCACCAGGCCAGCCAATGCCTTTGCATTGGCTGAGCGCCTGGGGGACCGTTTGCTGCTGGGTGTGGTGGACCTGGAGCTGATGCTGTTGCTGTCGGCCCGTTACCCCATGCAATGGACAGGACAGTGGGGCATCGATTCGCTGCAATCGCCGGACACGCCCTGGGTGACCGAATTTCTCCACTTGCTGCGCCGGGGTAAGCAGCAACAGGCCTACAAGCTCTATTGGCAGTTTGAACCCATTGCCAGCGCGTTCTACGCCTTGCAGGAGCCCTCGCTCAGCATCGGTGGGCACCCCTGGCTGCACATCAAGTACATGAAATGGCTCACCGGCGGTAACGGTGGTTTGCTGCCAGACCTGAAAGAACCGCCCGAGCGCGTGCCGCCGCTGGATGCCCGAGCGCGCGAGCAATGCCGAGAGATCTTTGCGCGGGTGGGGATTGCCACCGTGGATCTCCCTGATGAGTCCTTTGTGGTGGGCAACGCCGCCTACGCACGGGGTGTTCGATTGAAGGATTTGCCGGCTTTGCCGCACTACATAACTTAGAAGAGCTTTTGACAGGGGGACTTATGCAGCGTCGACAATTTTTAATGGGCGCCTCGGTCTTGACCACGGCGGCCTGCCTGGGCCGGGTTGGTGCGGCGCAGGCGGATGTATTTCCGGTGGTGGAAACAGCCAACGGAAAATTGCGTGGCCTGAACTATGGCGGCGTGTCCGTCTTCAAGGGCGTTCACTACGGCGCGGATACCGGCGGAGCCAACCGATTTCTACCGCCACAGCCGGTAAAGAAGTGGCGTGGCCTTCGGGACGCTTCAGGTTATGGAAACATCGCGCCGCAGATCCCCGGCAACCGTCGTCATGTGTATGCCGATCTCATTCTCAACGATGTGCAGCCCGGCGGCATGGGTGAAGATTGCCTGGTGCTGAATGTGTATACACCGGAAGCCAGGGCGGGCGGCAAGCGGCCGGTCATTGTGCGCTTTCACGGTGGGGGTTTTTACGGCGGGTCCAGCAATACACCGGGTGCTGATGGCTGGATGCTGGCAGGCTTTGGCGATTGTGTGGTGGTTACGGTCAATCATCGCCTGAGCTCGTTGGGCTATTTGTATCTGGGCGACGAAGGTGAGTTTGCTGATTCCGGTAGCGTAGGACTGCAGGACCTCGTGGCCTCATTGGAGTGGGTCAGGGAGAATATCGAGATGTTCGGCGGCGATCCCGGCCGCGTCATGATCTTTGGTCAGTCCGGCGGCGGCGCGAAGGTGAGCAATCTGCTGACCATGCCTTCGGCACAGGGCCTCTTTCACAGCGCCGGGGTAATGAGTGGCTCGGCATTGACCTCCATGACCCGTGAAGAGGCTGAACGAGTCTCCGACCGCTTGCTGAAGCAACTCGGCCTGACGAAAAAAGACATCAAAAAACTTCAGCAACTGCCCTTTACCACTTTGTTGAACGCCCAGGCGGAAGTGGAGGCGGAAGAGCGCTCCCGGGGTGAAGCTCCGCGCTCGTTCTCTCCCGTTATTGGTGACGCGCTGCCGCGCCATCCCTTCACCCCGGACGCGCCGCCACTGGCCAAAGACATTCCAATGATCGTCAGCTCCGTATTGGACGAGCGCACCTACCGGCAAACCAATTTCGCAATGACATGGGACCAGGTGAAGGCGGGACTGGAAAAACGCGTCGGGAAGGATGCGGAAGATTTGCTGAGGATGTACCGTCACGAAGACCCCAAGGCGAGTCCCTTCATCATCAACGCGCGCATCGACACGGACGCCACATTCCGTCGCAGCGCCCATGTGATGTCCGACCGGAAGGCAGAGCAGGGCGGGGCACCGGTCTGGAAGTATCTGTGGACAGTCCCGAGCGCAGCTTTCGGTGGCCGCTACGGTGCCGTACACGGTGTGGACGTGGCCTACTCCATGTACGACATCCGTTTTCCACTGGCAGGACCCACCGCCGAGAATAAAAAGCTTGCGGAACAGCTGGCCAGTGCCTGGGTGTCCCTCGCCGCCACCGGCGACCCCAACAACAAGCGCACGGCGAAATGGCCGAGCTATGACACAAGCAAGCGCAGCACGCTGGTATTCGGCGAAAATACCTCTGCGGTGGACGACCCTCGCAAGGAATTCCGGGCGTACTGGGCTGCGCAAGCTGCGGGTGATCGCATCATCTGATGCGCTCCCTCCCAATGGCACAAGGTGGCTAACCCTGAATAGACAGACAACAGAGGACAGAATAATGATAAAACGCCGAGCGTTCATCGGGGGTGGCGTTGGTCTTACGACTAGCGGGCTGCTCTTGCCGCCCCTCGCTTTCGCCACGAAGGAGCCCATCGTGGAGACTGCCCAGGGCAAAGTACGGGGCCGCGTCAACACGCGGGGTGTTCATGTGTTCAAGGGTATGCGCTACGGAGTCGCCAAACGTTTTCTGCCGCCCACTGAGCCGAAGGCCTGGAGCGGTATACAAGACGCTTTTGATTACGGGCATCAATCGCCGCAAATCCAGACTCGATTGGCAGGCCCGCAGCCCATGTCCGACGACTGCTTGCGTATCAACGTGTGGACACCCGGCATCGATAGCGCCAGGCGTCCGGTTATGTTGTGGTTTCATGGCGGCGGCTTCGAAGCAGGCAACGGTTCGGAGCCCTTGTACGAAGGCAGTAATATCGCCGCCCGCGGTGATGTGGTGGTGGCCACCATTAACCATCGTCTGAATGTGTTTGGTCACTGCCATTTGGGCGGCGTTTTGGGTGAGGATTTCGCCCAGTCCGGCAATGTGGGCTTCCTGGATCTGGTGGCGGCCATGCGCTGGGTGAAGGAAAACATCGCGGGTTTTGGCGGCGACCCGGACAATGTGATGATTTACGGTCAGTCCGGTGGCGGACGTAAAGTGAGCCTGAGTTATGCGGCCGACTTGGCGAAAGGTTTGTTCCACAAAGGCGTGGTGCAAAGTGGCTCCCACCTGAAGGTGCAACCATTGGAGGTGGCCCACCAACTGGCGGAGAACCTTTTGAAGGAGCTCGGCATCAGCAAACAAAATGCGTTGAAACTGCAAGAGGTGGATATTGATGTGCTGACCACCGCTCAGCGCAAAGTAGCCGCTGCGGCGGGCACCCGGTTTTCGCCGGTATTGGACGGCGTGACCTTCCAGCAACATCCCTGGTTACCGGACGCGCCGACCCTTTCCAATGATCTGCCCATGATGCTCGGCACCACCCGTACTGAATTGACTAACCAGATGGGCGGTATTCCGGGCATCTTCGATATGAATGAAACTCAGGCAAAAGAGCGCTTGAAAAGCTTTATCGAAGAATCGGACATCAACGAGGCCTGGGAAATTTTCACAGCCTCCCGGCCACAGGCCAATCCTTCGGAGATCTTCTTCACCATCGTGTCCGCGCGGGGCTATGTGCGGGATCAAACCATCATGGCCGAGCAGCGCATCAAGGGCGGTGGCAGTGGCAAAACCTTTGTTTACCGCTTGATGTGGCGCCAGCCGGTGGAGGAGGGGCGCCGCGTCTCGCAGCACTCCCTGGATTTGCCCTTCATGTTCGACAACGTCCATACCGTGCCCCATATCACCGGCCCCGAAACCGATCACACCCGCGCCATGGTGGACAACATGGCCAATAGCTGGATTGCCTTTGCCCGTACTGGCGACCCCAATAACGCCAGCATTCCCGCGTGGAATGCCTACGATCTGCAGCAGCGCAGCACCATGATGTTTGATGTGCCCAGCTACGCTGTGAACGATCCCCACAGGGCGGAGCGGGAGTTCATGGCTCGGTACCCGAGCCAGCAGGAAGGGCGCATCGCGCTCCACCGAAGGGGATAAACATCAGCCGCCATCGGAATCGCTCAGCCACCGGGTAAGACGCGGAACCGTTCACGAGTGGTTCGCCCGGAACCATTAAGGGTAGCGGGAAGCCGCGCCTGCCCAATCTTGCACCGCAGCCTTGGCTCAAGAACGGCTTGGCCGTGAAGCAGATCGATGTGCTCCAACCAGTAGCCTTTCGAGCCATATTGACACCTCGGGCATCGAGGGTTAGTCTTCGATCTTACCTCGAGGCCCGATGCCTCGATCATGGAGGTCGGATGTCACTAACTCTACGCATCGTATTGGCACTGGGGCTCGCTCAAACGCTGGCGTGGGGATCGACTTACTACCTCCCTGCGATTCTGGCGGCTCCCATGGCTGATGACCTTGGCGTAGACACCAGCACAATATTCGGAGTTTTCTCTCTCGCGCTGATCATCACCGCGATCATCGGCCCGATTGCGGGCTCAAGCATCGACCGGCATGGCGGCCGCATGGTCCTTGTTATATCCAACATCGTTTTCGCCGCGGGCCTCCTCACGTTGGCGGTTGCCGACAGCGTGATATTGCTTGGCGTCGGTTGGCTGGTGATCGGGGTAGGGATGGCGCTCGGGCTCTATGAAGCGGCATTCTCAACGCTCGCCGGAATTCTCGGCCAGAATGCACGCCCGGCAATCAGCGGCATAACGCTGTTGGCAGGTTTCGCCAGCACAGTTTGCTGGCCGGTGACAGCCTGGCTGGAAGCAGAGTTCGGCTGGCGCAGCGCCTGCGCTGCCTGGGCTGCGATGCACCTTGTAGTTGGGTTGCCACTCAACGCCCGCTTGCCACACGGAAGGAAAGGGCGATCCGACCCGGGGGCGCCACCCGCAGCCCCGGCACCGCTCCGAGTCACCGCGCTCCTTGCATTCGTTTTTGCGGTGACCTGGTTCACGAGCACAGCGATGGCAGCGCACCTGCCATGGATATTGCAGGAATCGGGACTGAGCCCCGCCATGGCCATCGCTGCTGCGGCGCTCGTTGGTCCCGCACAGGTCGCCGCGCGCTTTCTCGAAGTTATTCTCCTGCGGAGATTCCACCCTCTGATATCCGCGCGTCTCGCGACCGTTTGCCATCCGCTCGGCGCCGTCGGGCTGATATGGGCGGGGGCATCAGCGGCTACACCGTTCACCCTGATGCATGGCGCAGGCAACGGCATTCTCACCATTGCTAAAGGAACCTTGCCGCTTGCGATGTTCGGCCCGCAGGGTTACGGCCGAATGCAGGGCATCCTCATGGCACCGGCACGGCTCGCACAAGCGCTCTCACCGTTCCTGTTTGCGGTTCTAATCACCCATTTCGGCACTGCCGCACTGACTTTTACAGCACTGCTCGGCGTACTCGCATGCTTTGCGCTTTTTGTCCTTCAACCATCGTTCAGGACTCAGCCATCACCCGTTGGCTGACGACCCGGAGGATCTTTTCATATGAAGAAGGTTATTTGGATGACCGATCTACACCTCACTGCACCCGGCGCGCTCTGGCCCGCCAATGTCGATCCGGTCGATCGGTTTCGACGCATCCTGGACGAGGTTGGTGCACGGCATCCCGATGCGGATCGACTGGTATTGACTGGCGACTTGGTCCAATCCGCTCATCCCGATGGATACAAGGTCTTGCGCGGATTGGTCGGGGACTTTTTCACGCCCGTGCGACTGCTCGCGGGGAATCATGATAGCCCTCCGTCGCTGCGACAAGTGTTCCCCGAAAGCACGGATAATGATTCTTTCATCCATTCAGCGGAAGACCTGGGCGGGATGCGGCTTGTGTACCTGGATACGCGGGCTGAGGGGCAACCGCAAGGAGAGCTTTGCAGGACTCGTCTTTCCTGGCTGGAGGCCCAACTCGATAAAGCCGGCGACCGGCCTGTGCTGCTGTTTATGCACCACCCGCCAATGTCCATTGGAGTTCCGGCCCTGGATCGTCTTCGACTGATCGATAGCGATGAGCTTGCGCGCATTCTTCTCACCCACCAACCGGGGGTGCACATCTTCTGTGGTCACGTACACCGAAACGCCTGCGGAAATTGGAAAGGGCATTCGTTCGCAACCCTCAAGAGCACCCATGTCCAGTTCACGTTCGACTCAGTCGCTCCGCGCCTGTCGCGGAGTGCGGAACCTCCAGGATATGGATTGATCCTTTTTGATAGCGATTCGGTTACGGTCAATTATATCGATACGCCTTTTAACTGATCGCAACACGACGATACCGGGAGCCATTTCACCCGTTCCAATCCCAGCCAGGTTTCAGCGATAATAGAGCTCGCCCAAGCCCGTTCGATTTTTGATAACATGCGGGTCTTTGCCAGGAACTCGCCCATGGGTCGCCTTTTTGAAGAAATTGATGCGCAAATAACGCCGCTCGGGGAGATATCCCTGCGCCGGCGGAGGATTCCGGCTGTAGGCGACCGCGACATCTACGAAGTGAAGCTGAACGACGAGTTTCTGATGTCCAGCCTCTTTGTGGAGGCGGAGGTGGCGCTCGCGGATCTGGCGCTCAAAGAGGTGGACGGGGCTCAGCTGCAGGTGGTGGTCGGCGGCCTTGGCCTTGGTTATACCGCCGAGGCGGCGTTGAGAGATGCACGTATCGTGGACCTGATCGTCGTCGAAGCACTCCAGCCGGTTATTGACTGGCATCGGCAGGGAAGGGTGCCCATCGGGGAAATACTGAATGCCGATGCCCGTTGCCGTTTTGTTTGCGATAGCTTTTTTCGCCTGGCCTCAGGGCCCGGCCTTGATCCTGAAGATCCCGATCGCCTGTTCGATGCCATTCTGCTGGACATTGATCACTCGCCAAGCGCTCATCTGAACGCCACGAACGCTGGATTTTACACCGCCGAGAGTCTCGGCCGAATGGCCCGCCAGATCAAACCTGGCGGCGTGTTCGGTTTATGGTCCAACGATGCTCCGGACGGAGCTTTCATTGATGAGCTGCAACAGGTGTTTGCGGAGGTCGAAGCCAAGGTCGTGTCATTCTACAACCCGTTCCAGGAAGATCCCGCGAGCAATACGATCTACCTCGCCAGGCGGTAAGAGCGTCAGCCTGGCTGTCGGCTTTCCTGCTTTACCCACCATGGAAACGGGGCAACCACTGCCTTAGAATGACTGGCATTCCCGCGACTCCATTCTGCATCCGGTGTGCGGAAACGCAGTCCCGGTAGAGCTCTCGGGCTGAGCGACGGACTGAAGGCTGCAAATTCACGGTGAAAGAGGTGTGTGAGATGGCGAAAAAGATTACGGTGATCAGAGGCGATGGAATCGGTCCGAGCATCGTGGATGCCGCCATCCGAATACTGGACGCCGCCGGCTGCGACTTATCCTACGAGTACGTGGTAGCCGGCTTGAGTGCGCTGGAGGCGGGTGGATCGCTGTTACCCGACGACACCCTGGATGCCATTGAACGTAACGGCATCACCCTGAAAGGCCCCCTGACCACCCCGATCGGAAAAGGCTTCAGCTCCATCAACGTCGACCTGCGCCAGCGGTTTCAGCTCTACGCGAATGTTCGACCGGTAATCTCCTTCGAAGGGACCAAGGCGCGTTACAGCGACGTGGACATTATCACGGTCAGGGAGAATACCGAGGGGATGTACTCCGGCCGCGGCCAGGTGGTCTCGGATGATCAGAAGGTGGCGGAAGCCCTGAGTGTGATAACGCGAGAAGGGTCCGAGCGCATACTGCGGTTCGCCTTTGAACTGGCTCAGCGGGAAAATCGCCGCAAGGTCACAGTCGTTCACAAGGCAAACATTCTGAAATCAACATCGGGTCTGTTTCTGGACACAGCGCGGGAGGTGGCGAAAGGCTACCCGGCACTGGAGTTCAACGAGATGATCGTCGACAACGCCTGTATGCAACTGGTGATGAACCCGCAACAGTTCGACGTAATCGTTACGACGAACCTGTTTGGCGACATTCTCTCTGACCTGTGCGCTGGCCTGGTTGGCGGCCTGGGCATGGCGCCCGGCGCGAATATTGGCAATGACTGCGCCATTTTCGAGGCGGTGCACGGCAGCGCGCCGGACATTGCCGGCAAGGACATCGCCAATCCAAGCTCCGTCATTCTCGCAAGCTGCCAGATGCTGGACTACCTGAATATGGGAGACAAAGCCGCGCGTATTCGCCAGGCCTTGCGGGAGGTAATCGCCTCCGGAGACCGGACCACCCGCGATCTGGGCGGCAATTCCGGCACAGTGGCGTTTACCGATGCAGTCATCGAGCGGCTGGGGGCTTCAGAACGCTGAAAGTCTGCCGCAGGAGCGGTGACGGGGGGCGCGACCTAATTGGCTCCCTTAAGCTCCTCGGCCATGATTCAACATAATATACATTATGCGAACCGGAGGTTTGATGGAGCGTGCGGCAGATGACCTGGTAAAAATCATCGAAAACGAGAACGTTGGACAGCGTGAGATTTCCGTAAACCGTATGAAAACAACGGCTTAGCGTCACGCCTGCTCATCCTGTCGCCGATTCGCGGTCGATTTTGTACCCATGGTTCGGCTTTTTTTTACTCGTCCGCAAGCTAGGCCTGCGAGGCCGGCAGCCCCTGTGCACAGGTGTGCTGTAAGTGCAGCAAGCCTGTATAGCGTGTTCATGTAATCCCAATTCTTCAAATTTGCACTTCCTAGGGCATTGGCACTCTGCTTTACATCCCATCGTAATAGCCGAGCACTCATCGGCTTGCTCCTGGGCGTCAATACAGACTCAAGCCTGGCGAGCCCTTGAGACCTTCGCGTATGCCCATGACAGCCAGTCGCGTCGCATTTGCGTTCGATGATCCCTTCCGAACATAAGGAACCTCCGTGGTGGTAAGAAAATTCCATCTGGTCGTTCTTGAAGTTAAAACGCAAACAACCCAAACACCCGATATCTTTACCTCGGATATGCTGAAGCAGTTTGACTCTGTCAGGTTCTCAAAAAGCAGCTTATTTAGGTCCTTGCAGTACGAACTGAGCGCCTCTTGCAGAGAAGCTTTGTACGCCCTGCGGACTTGCTCGTCTATGCCCACCAGTTCTACGTTGTCTGTGACGCCGATAATCAAATCGCCGCCTTCAGTGTTTGAGAAAGCGCATATCGTTTGAGCGATCTCAACAGCTTTTGTATCGCCCTTGTCCCCCTGTGTCAGGATAGTTGTCGCCTTCTTTGAACCAGGAAACATCAACAGGGGGCGGTAAGAATGAGTCAATGCC
>NZ_JBTIYG010000026.1:0-10868 GCF_054401055.1 Gilvimarinus sp. F26214L
CGGGCTTGAGCACGTAGGGGAATTATCTTCAATTGAACAGTATTGTGCTTTGCCGCGGAGCGGCTTCGTTCAACAAGTGGGTGAAGCTGACCGGTACTACGCTGCGCTCCGTCCCGGCAGCTTACCCAAGGCGTTATGTGCAAAAACTATGAACGAAGATATTAAGCTGTCTGCACAAAGAGCATTACTCGGTTGCGTTACTGGCGGATTGCGTGCAGTTTCAGTAGAGCTATCCAACCAAACGATCAGGTGGCGCTGCGTATTTGGTTCTGAGATCGCGAAAAATTCACAATGGGAAATATTGTCGGAGGCTGCCGCAGAGGTTATAGCAGACTTTCCAGAGCCGATGAAAATTGAAGAAGAATATTTGGTGGTTAAGTTCCGAGACTCAGAGAAAGACAAACCAAATGAAATTCCCCATTTGGAGCATGTTGTATTTTTAAGGTGCGAGCGTGAAAGTTACCCAGAGCTGGCAGTCAGCACATAACAAGTTGCTGCACACCGACACATACTGCTCCGCTCGTTTTTGTGTGTCGCTACGCTCCATCTTACACAAAAACGCTCTCCGCAGTATGTGCGGGTGAGCAAGACGTTAACGAGACGTTGTTATGGAGTTTCAGGTAGGCCCAATCAGTTTGGCCAGGCAGGTCTTCTTGATCAGTTGGGCGCTTACACCGTTAGCCTACTCGATGATGGTAGGTCTGATTGGCAAGGGAAGCATCGGGACTAAACTAAAGCATATGTGTCTTAGCAGCATTGCTGTTTACATATGGCTTGCCCTGGTTTTTATCTTGTACATTTTTGTAGTTCCTGTGCTTTGGAGCTTGGAAGGGATATTACCCGAAGTCATTTTAATGTTCTTTGTAGATCCAAATGGCCTGTTTAGTAAGCTCTTGAATGTTTGTATGTCCGGTCTAGCTATCGCAGGCGTGGCATACCTACCATTTTATCTCAAGCGTAAACTCTTACAGGTGTAGAATCGTTAACGAACAATGGCAGCAGGCCCAGGCAAGCAGCGACCCTGAAAAGCAGACCGCCATTTGCTTGGCCCGCTGCTTTGGGCCATTTTCGATGAATATCTGGGCATAAGAGCCTAAGAACATCTCTGCGCCGACGGAACATGCCAAGATGCATTTTGGCTCTGTGTCGAGAATGGAGTTCGGAAAGATCGTCACCAAAAGTACGGCAAAGCTTGGCGTTAACTGGATCAAGCCGCCATGTATTTCCTGGTGCGGTGAGCGAAACACAGCCAGGTGTCACCATATCTGTATCTGCTACAAAGGGAGAACTGGAAACGTTTCCCTGCATCGCGGATATTGCATGGCTCCTCTCCCATCCGACGAGTGGTGGCGTCGGGCGAGCTGTCGATTTCTGATCCTGTCATTCGATTAGAGGTAGGGCAGTACGGGACACACCGGGTTTCAGTCGGTGGAACCGCCCAATGCTCCAGAACCAATTCACCACCACAGGAGAGAGGACTATGCGGTACATGATGTTCATCAAACATCCCAGTGACTACGGCGATACAGAGGCGCCGCCCGAGCTCTACGAGGCGATGGGGGCGTTTGTGGAGGAGCAGACAAAGAGCGGGGTGTTCGTCGATGGTGCAGGTCTACAACCGCTCGCCAAAGGCACTCGCGTTCGTCTTGCCAACGGGAAGATCGACGTCACGGACGGACCGTTCACGGAGACCAAGGAAGTGGTTGGCGGCTACGCCCTGATCGAGGCGAACACGCACGCCGACGCCGTCGCACTGGCGAGGCAGTTCATGGAGCTGCATCGTATTCATTGGCCGGAGTTCGAAGGCGAATCCGAGCTCCGTCCGCTCGAAGAGCCGGCGTAACACGGGCTGGAGCCGACGCCGCTTGCGGCACGGCTCAGCAAGGCACGTTAGGCCTTTTTCACATAAACGCGAGGTTCCCATGACAACTTTTGCAGTAATCGTTAAGCACCAGACCCAGCCTGGGAGGCGAGATGAAGTCCGTAAGGTCTGGGAGAAGCATATGGCACCAGACATAGCTGCCAATCCTGGACATACCGCGTACTTTTATTGCTTTGATAATTCTGATCCAGACTCAATTAGCGCTTTCCAGGAGTACTCCAACTTGGAAGCATCACAGGAGTTCCTAAAGTCCGACAGCTATGCGGCGTATCTCAAGGATGTCGAGCCACTATTGGCTGGCCCACCGCAAGTAACAACACTGACTCCGGTGTGGTCCAAAGGGGCCTAATGGAACTGGCCTATGGCCCCGCTTGGGGCATTGGACGTCCAGACAGAAGAGCTTCTACATATATGTTCGCGGCCAGCCCTCCGTGAGGCTGAATGAGATAGGGTAGGAGGTGCATCATGAGGAAAGAACAGACATACACTGGCAGCTGCTTCTGCGGTGCAGTTCAGTTAACGGTCTCTGGCGATCCCACCGCCATGGGCTATTGCCACTGTGAATCGTGCCGGCACTGGTCAGCCGGGCCAGTGAATGCGTTCACTCTGTGGAAACCTGAGTCAGTGGTAATCACTGAGGGTGCCGACAATATCGGGACATACGCGAAGACTTCCAAAAGCCATCGTAGATGGTGCAAAACGTGCGGAGGGCATGTTCTAACTGAGCACCCTGCGATGGGCTTAACCGATGTGTATGCTGCGGTAATACCTAGCTTTCCATTTAAAGCTGAAGTTCATGTGCATTACCAGGATGCGGTGTTGCGTATCCACGATGGCATCACGAAGTTGAAAGATGTGCCTGAGGAGATGGGTGGCTCCGGCGAGAGTATGGCTGAGTAGCATCGAGAGACTGGAGCATTGGGGTCGCCAACAAAGCCATGAAATCGACGCCGCAAAGCGGCGCGGTATTTGGCTGGCGTTATCCAATATGACCGAAGACATCACGATACGTGTATTTCGATCGTCCAGGAAGGCCACGCACAGCGACTGCTTGTCCGTTGCGACTTCGCCTTCACTACAAAGCCGCGCGTGCTGGCGACATTGCATGACTGCAAACCATCCTGACTAAAGGTAGCCTGCAAACAAGAAAGAGGTAAGGTTGACCTTGCACTGGTTCAGAGGTGCTCAACAGGATGAGTAAAACAAGAAAGCGCTATCTCGCACGTCTGCCTTACCTGCCACTATGGGTAGAGACCCGCGACTTGCTATTGGGGGAGGATTCCAAGCTGATCGAGAACGCGACTCGGGACGGCTTCGTGGTCTGGAGCCCGGCGGATGGCACGGGTTCGGTAGTGGGTGAGCCGGAATCCTATGCCCTTGCACTGGCCGCGCGCGACGTGCCGGAGCTACTCGCTTTTACGGACAATATCGACAGCGTCCGGGCCCTACTGCCGGATTTTTACGCGGAGCATGCCGCCATCTTTTCCGCGCCCGAACAGCTGCCCTCCGCACCGCCCCATCGATGCCGAGAGATCAGCCTGAGCGAGATCGTCGCGCAGGGTCATCTGCCCGATGAACTATCGAGTGAGCTGTTCCACGTGGCGGAAGATGGGGTGACAGTCGTGGCTTCCTTTTGACGACGTTCTCCCGGTGGCTTTTGCCTATGTGGCGTCGGAGACGGAATCGCTATGGGATGTATCCATTGATACGATTCAGAGCCATCGTCGTCGGGGGTATGCGGCGGCCGCCGTGCTTTATCTAATGCGAAAGATGAGGGCAGAAGGCAAATCCGCCGTATGGGGAGCGTTGGAGAGCAATCGAGCATCAGCGAGCTTAGCGCGTCGGTTGGGGTTTGTTGAGAACGACGGGCTATGGGTTCTGACGCGAAGCGTCACCTAGCACCGGCTGCAGCGGACGGTAATCCCCCTAAAAACCACAGGAGCCAAAAGTAGAATTTTCTCGTAAACTGTACGCAGGAGATTCTGCATGAAAAAATCCAAATATTCAGACAGCCAGATTATGGCTATCCTCAAGCAAGCCGAGGCCGGCACGCCGGTACCAGAGCTTTGTCGTGAGCACGGCATGAGCTCGGCGACGTTCTACAAATGGCGGGCCAAGTACGGCGGTATGGACGCTTCCATGATGGCCCGTCTCAAGGAGCTGGAGGACGAGAACCGGCGCCTCAAAAAGATGTATGCCGAGGAGCGCCTGAAAGCCGAAATGGTCCAGGAAACCATGAAAAAAAGTGGTAAGGCCATCTCAACGCCGGGAGATGGCCAGATCAGCAGTTGTTCAGTATGCGGTCAGCATCCGTCTGGCCTATTCAGCATTCGGGATCAGCGAAAGCTGCTACCGCTACGAAGCAAAGCTGTCGAGCGAGAATGCCCTAATCGCCGACTGGCTGATTCGACTGACTCACAATCAGCGAAACTGGGGCTTCGGGCTTTGTTTCCTGTACCTGCGCAACGTCAAGGGCTTCGGCTGGAACCATAAGCGGGTTTACCGCATATACCGGGAGCTGGAGCTTAATCTGCGCATCAAGCCTAAAAAGCGGTTAATCTGGGAGAAGCCTGAGCCACTTGCCGTGCCAGCGGCCATCAACTGTTGCTGGTCCATGGACTTCATGCACGATCAGTTGGAGGATGGCCGAAGTTATCGCCTGTTCAATGTCATCGACGTCTACAACCGGGAAGGGCTGGCGATCGAGGTGGACTTCTCACTGCCCGCGACCCGGGTGATCCGAGCTCTGGATCAGATCATTGAGGGGCGAGGCAAACCGCAGCAATTGCGCTGTGATAATGGGCCAGAATACATCAGCAGCCAATTGGCGCAATGTGCCGAAAAGAACGGGATTGACTTGCTGTTTATTCAGCCTGGCAAACCGCAGCAAAACGCTTACGTCGAGCGCTACAACCGGACCGTGCGCTACGATTGGCTGGGTCAGTACCTGTTCAGTAGCATAAGTGAAGTTCAGGACCATGCAACACGATGGCTCTGGACGTATAACCACGAGCGCCCCAATACGGCGATTGGCGGTATCACGCCAAAGCAAAAAGTGGCCATGGCTGCTTAACTAAACCTCTATTTTTAGCTTCGACCAAAAATGGGGGGATTACCGAGCGCGCGGCGACCCAATCAGATCGGACCATCGATATCACCTGCCTCTGGGTCGAGCAGTGGCTTTTCTTTGCGGCTTCGCCGCCACGACCAGGGATCGCGTGCTTTGAATGAACACGGAGGAATTCATGCCCCTTGTCCAAACACCTAAACCGCCCTATTACGCAGTTATATTCAGCTCCAGGCGCACGTCCGGCGATAACGGATACGGCGAGATGGCCGACCGGATGGTTGAACTCGCGAGCCAACAACCGGGGTTTCTCGGCATTGAATCGGCCCGGGAAGAGACTGGGATTACCGTCTCCTACTGGAGCGACCTGGAGTCAATTCGACACTGGAAGGCGAATGCCCAGCACCGGGAGGCGCAACGACTGGGGCGAGACCAGTGGTATTCCGAGTTCCGGGTGCGCATTGCCAGGGTAGAACGGGAGTATGGAATCTAATCCGCACTGCTGCCGGTTTTTGGCGATATTGGCGCGGGCCGACGCCCGCCGAGCCGCAAGGATGCGCCTGTGATGGTTGAGTACAAGGTTAATTGTGTGATAAGCCCGGAGCAGTTCATTGACGTGCTGAACCGGTCCACCCTTGCCGAACGGCGCCCGGTTGACGATCGGGAGTGTATCGAGGGTATGCTCAGGCACGCCAACCTGACTGTGACTGCCTGGAAGGCAGAGAGGCTCATTGGCCTGGCCCGCTCCGTCACTGACTTCCATTATGCCTGCTATCTTTCCGATCTCGCCGTAGACGTCGCCTACCAGCGCGCCGGTATCGGTCGGGCGCTTATCCAGCGCACGCAACGAGAGTTGGGTGCACGCTGCAAGATCAGACTCATCAGCGCGCCCGCGGCGATGGATTACTACCCGAAGCTGGGATTCGTTCGGAACCAGCAGTGTTGGGAGCTGGCGCCGTCTGACAGCAGCTGACACAGTTGAGCCGAGGGTGTAGTGCCCCCGATGGGATACTTACCCTGATGCCGTGCGCTCAAATACATGTCGGGACCCCGACAGACCGAGGTCAAGCGAATTCGACATCCAGGAATCGCGTTTTGCCAAGCAGTTGATTCTTCGGGCAATATCCAGCTAATGTGCCGACGTGGAAGGGGATACACCGCCGTCCGCGTTATTGCAATATCACCGACGGCGGTCTTATCACTGTTAAAGGTCAAAGGAAGCTATGAGTAATATCTTAGAGATTGATCTAGACAAAAAAATGGAAATAACAATAAGCAACGAGAACCCTGTTTCGTTAAAGGATTTATCGCTTTCGCTTCTTTCGTTCAACCATCAGTTCCATAAGTTTGTCGAATCCGAAACCGATCGAGAAACTGACATTGGGTCGGAGCTTCTGATCAAAGAGGTTCGTAAAGGGTCAATCGTAATCGAGTTGGTTTCACAAGCGGCGCCGATCGTGCCTTTGCTTTGGGAGGGAGGGACCTTGTCTCAATGGTCAGGCGTCGTTCAGGGCGTGTGCAACTGGCTTTTGGGGAAAGTTGAGTCCCCGCCAAAGGAGGTAACGAAGCAGGATCTCCTTGAATGGAACAAATTTGTTGAGCCTGTAGCAAAAGACCATGGCTCTCAAATGAATATCAACGTTTCTGATGGCGGAACAGTCATCAATAATTTCACAATCAACTCTACAGAAGCTAACGCTATACAAAACGAAATAAGCCGAAAAGTAGAGCAGTTGGATTCCCCTGAAGATCACGTGCACAGGCGGAAGGTTATGTACTGGTATCAAGCAAAATTTGATCCCCAGTCAGAAACAGGTAATCGGGCAATTATTGACGACCTTTCAGCGAAAAGCATGAAGGTAATCTTTGAAAACAATGCGGTGAAAGAGGCCATGCTTCATCCACCAGAAAAGTTCAAAAAGCAATGGCATGAGTTAGCGTATGTTGTAGACGTTGAAGTTGAAACAGTTAGAGGAGTGCCAAAAATGTATAAAGTTTTGCAGTATTACCCTGAATACACGTTCGACCCAGAAGAAGAATAGCCTTTAACAAACGGCTGCACCGGACAAATTTCCGCTGTCACCTTTTTTTGCAAAAGCACGCAAAAAAGCACGCCATCAAAAATTTGCTCGTTGAGCCGGGCGTTATGTGCACGGATAGGTCAGCGCATTGAATAACTTAAGACTAACAATCGTCTGGATATTTGCTATTTTGGTTTTTCATTTCAGCGGATTTCTTGGAGTCTTTTTCTGGTTTGGGGGCCTGCTTATCATTCCGGCCATCGCAATGCTGTTGCAGTATCGCTATTTAACCGGCGGCGAACTCTCTAGGATATTTTTGGCTGCATTGCCTTGGTTCCTCTATGCAATATCTGGTCTAGTCGCGATTCGATCCATAGAGCTAGAAGGCGCCCAAGCTGCGAACCAGTCATTTTATTCAGCGTCACTGTATTCTGCAATTGTTGGCATCATTGTTCTAGGTTTTTGGGGTGCTTACAAAAAGTATGGAAATGAATGTCAGCAGTAAGCACATAACAAATAAGGATATGTTGCGCTTGCCGTAACATATCTGATTGTTATGCACGACACCGGATCCACGACGATTAGGAGAGCAATACTATGGAGTTCGAAAAGCTGTGGAAACACTTCCCTCGGTCGGAAGACATCAGGCAAAGGTGCACGAACAAACAAAAAGACAGTAACAAGGCTTTCAGCGACTACTGTGCAATCAATCTCAGCGAGTGCTTTATACGATCAGGGATAGACCTTAGCTTAATCCGGGCAAAGCGGTGTTGGTCTCATTCAGGCAAAAAACATATTCTTTTGGCAGAAGAGTTTGCCCAAGGAATGCGAACAACCACGCTCTCTGGCTTTTCTCCCATGAAGAAAGTGGAGCCGGGTTCATTTCAGAGTGCGCTGAAAGGGAAGATGGGCGTCGTCTTCTTCAAGGACTACTGGCAGCGCGGCAGTGAGACATTCCATAACAGGAGCGGCGATCACATCGACCTATGGAACAAAGATGAGATTACGAGTAGCGGGATGATTATAAGATCCGTCTACGAGTTTTTCGGGGTAGTTTCCGACCTGAATAAAAGCAAGGAAATCTGGTTTTGGGAGGTCCTATGAAGGCTGCCATTTCTACTTTTGCGCTCGCTCTGATCGGCTGTTGTATAAACTTTGGCATATTCATTTATGCCTATAGAGCGTTGGCTTTCCCCTACCTCCACGAGTCGCAGCGCGTGGAGAACGCTCCGGCTATATTCACTTGGGTGCTGCTTGGGTTCCTTGTTGGTGGCACCGCCATAGCATTGATAGCGCGTCTATTCTTCAGACCAAGACCCAATGCATAACAATCCGCTGCTGCCGGAACATTTTTCCGCTACGCTTCAAAATGTCCGCAGAGCGCGGCGATATGCGATCAGGCTCATGAAGAACTTTTCCTACTTTTGTTGCTACCGCTGCAAAGTTCGGCGCAATCCGGTATGAGCGGTGATATGAAGGATGCATTTACTACTTTCATATCTGATCCTAAAGGGGAATAAGGGGACAGATTTATTTTGCACTGGTTTAGAGGCCCTCAAGAGGCAGATAATGAATCTGTCCCCTGCCAGTCCTCTTTGCCATAAATGCCTGTTCACAAAGCCATTAGATTCGTTACGGCTGCAAAACAACCGCAGCCTCCACCGGAGCGCCTACGCTTCGCTTCGGCTATGGTTGACGTTAGGCAAGCCACCCGGTAAGCCCAATGGCTCCGCTAGGGGATAATGATGTTAATAAACAACGATGCCGACGCGACAAGAGATTCGACGCTGGATGGTCTACGAGGAATGGCGGTAATCGCGGTGATACTTTTCCATAGCTCCATCTTAGGGCCAAATCAAGCTGAATCCTCAATCTCGAAGCTGTTACTGGTTCTACTTGACCTCGGCTGGGCTGGTGTGGATCTCTTCTTCGTTCTGTCAGGCTTTTTGATTACCAGAATAGTATTGGCTGCCCGCACCAGAAAAGGCTGGTTGAAATCGTTCTTTATCAAGCGCGTATTCAGAATCCTGCCCATGTATTTCTTGTTTGTTACTCTGCTTTTACTATTGAGCTACACGATATTTAAACACAGGGCCGACTTTGTATTCATAAGAGAGCAGCAAGCCTATTTTTGGTTTATGTTGCAGAATTTCCTGCCTCTCATGAATATGAATTGGCCTCCTTCCCTTTTTCATAGCGGCCATCTATGGACGCTGGCTGTCGAATGGCAGTTTTATATGATCTGGCCATTCCTCGCCGGTTGGCTTTCTCACAGAGCGCTCACCATATCTTGTATCGTCGTCATAATAGTAGCTCTTGCCTCCCGCTTGGTTCTTTCAGGACTTGAGGCGCATATTGCCTTCATCTACACGCTTACGTTCAGCCGTATGGATAGCCTTGCGATTGGGGCACTAGTCGCTTTGGCTTTGCAATCTAGCATTGATAACACGACGCTACGAAAGCTGTCGAACGTGTTAGTTTTCACCGGCGTTGGCTTTTTCTTGGTCACGATGTACCTCTATGGTCGTATCTCATACCATCTTCCAATAATGTACACCATCGGGTATACCTTGCTTGCGGCATTCTTCGCTGGCCTCCTTCTCAAGGTGATCGTGGCCAATGAAAAAGGTATGTTGAGATCAATGTTTAGTAGCCAATGCCTCACAGCAGTGGGCAAGTACAGCTATGCCATGTACATAATTCATTTACCCCTAATGAGCTCATTCGGCAACTTCCTAATGAGGTTCATCGGAAAAGAATTTTACGCCCAGCTAATATACTTGCCCGTCCTTTTCATAGCGACGCTATCAATTGCGTGGCTTACATGGAGAACCATAGAAGCACCAGCGCTTTTGTACGCTCGGAAGCGAGCGATTTCGTCCAGTCCGGTCCCCTCGAAGGCGCCCACGCTATGAAGCACAGAAATCGTCAACCCATGCCTATAAACCCAATTTTGTCCGACACAGTAAGCATCGACCTAAAACAACAGGCCTCAACGCGCTTGCTGTGCGGAAAATTGGGGCGTTACGTGTCTCACAAAAAGGCGCGTTCCAAAAGGTTAGTCGCGCTTATCGCGAAATCAAAGGTTTAGGGCGGCAGGCTTTTGCGAATGGAGATTCGAAAGATGAAGAAGTTGGCTATTTGCAGTATTGCCATCTTATTAGTTGGCTGTGCAAGCGAGTACACGGCCCTAAACGCCTCGTGGCTAGATGGAGGTAACAAGACTACACAGATGTCCAATGTGGCTATCGGACGTTCGCCCATATCCGGCCAAGTAAAAGATCCAGCTGAGTACTACAGCGATCGTGTCAACGCACTAATGTTGGTCCGACAAGAGGACTGGTCCCAAGCCCTTCCACTGTTGGAACAGTTGACCACTCAATATCAGGACGACGGTGCTACTTGGTATTTACTGGGCTTAGCTTACCTCCAAGACCAAAGGTGGGAAGCAGCAATTGCCTGTCTAACACGCACACTAGAGCTCGGCACGGTGCTTCACAATATCCCTACAGGTTCTTCTCCTTCAAATGACATCATGATCAAAATTGCTGGTTCCTACTCACGGCTAGGTGACAAAGATGCAGCCATCGAGTGGGTTTGGAGGGCACTACAAGCCCGCTACGATGAACGTCCAAGGCTCACCGGAAATCATCCATTTCTCGGCAGGTATGGAGAATTCGAAGCAATCGAAACTTCAAAGGCATTTCAGCGAGTAGCAGGGTCGTACCGTAACGAAAATCTTAGCCGTGATGATGCTTGGAAGGAGGATCTGAAATTTTTAGTGAGCGAAGTCAGTCGCTTACACGTGAATCTATATCACACTATCCAGCGTCAACTATCGTGGCCGGTTCAGCGTCAATTAACTTGGCCGGTTGATGCTGAACCTATGATCCCTTCT
>NZ_JBTIYG010000027.1:0-2157 GCF_054401055.1 Gilvimarinus sp. F26214L
AAGCCTGACCAATCTGTCTGGAACAGATTGGAGCGCCGGCTCCGCCGGCGGGCGCAGCCCGGATCACAGGGATGTGATCCGTCACCATGACCGTGTCATCGGCAGGCGGAAAGAAGAAAGGCCGTACAGCATAGCTGTACGGCCTTTCGAATTAAAGCCTGACGATGACCTACTCTCACATGGGGAGACCCCACACTACCATCGGCGCTAAGTCGTTTCACTTCTGAGTTCGGAATGGGATCAGGTGGTTCCAACTCGCTATTGTCGTCAGGCAAACTGGTATGAAGAACCGTCTTTGACGTGTCTTCAAATAGGGGGCAAAGTTTTAAGTTTTGCTTTGGTAAGCAGTAATACTGTCTGTTTGGCGGGGTATCTGCACCCGTCCAGGTCAGTGATGTGTCGCACAATCGTTTCAATTATATGGTCAAGCCTCACGGGCAATTAGTACTGGTTAGCTCAACGCCTCACAGCGCTTCCACACCCAGCCTATCAACGTGGTGGTCTTCCACGGCCCTTCAGGGGACTTGACGTCCCAGGGAGAACTAATCTTGAAGGAGGCTTCCCGCTTAGATGCTTTCAGCGGTTATCCCGTCCGAACATAGCTACCCGGCAGTGCCACTGGCGTGACAACCGGAACACCAGAGGTTCGTTCACTCCGGTCCTCTCGTACTAGGAGCAACTCTTCTCAATTCTCCAACGCCCACGGCAGATAGGGACCGAACTGTCTCACGACGTTCTAAACCCAGCTCGCGTACCACTTTAAATGGCGAACAGCCATACCCTTGGGACCGGCTTCAGCCCCAGGATGTGATGAGCCGACATCGAGGTGCCAAACACCGCCGTCGATGTGAACTCTTGGGCGGTATCAGCCTGTTATCCCCGGAGTACCTTTTATCCGTTGAGCGATGGCCCTTCCATACAGAACCACCGGATCACTATGACCTACTTTCGTACCTGCTCGACTTGTCAGTCTCGCAGTCAAGCACGCTTATGCCATTGCACTAAACTCATGATTTCCGACCATGATTAGCGTACCTTCGTGCTCCTCCGTTACTCTTTGGGAGGAGACCGCCCCAGTCAAACTACCCACCAGACACTGTCCTCGATCCCGATAAGGGACCGGAGTTAGAACCCCAAACATACCAGGGTGGTATTTCAAGGATGGCTCCACGCAAACTGGCGTCTGCGCTTCAAAGCCTCCCACCTATCCTACACAAATAGGCTCAGAGTTCAGTGTCAAGCTATAGTAAAGGTTCACGGGGTCTTTCCGTCTAGCCGCGGGAACACTGCATCTTAACAGCGATTTCAATTTCACTGAGTCTCGGGTGGAGACAGCGTGGCCATCGTTACGCCATTCGTGCAGGTCGGAACTTACCCGACAAGGAATTTCGCTACCTTAGGACCGTTATAGTTACGGCCGCCGTTTACCGGGGCTTCGATCAAGAGCTTCGTCCGAAGACTAACCCCATCAATTAACCTTCCGGCACCGGGCAGGCGTCACACCCTATACGTCCACTTACGTGTTTGCAGAGTGCTATGTTTTTAATAAACAGTCGCAGCCACCTGGTCACTTCGACCGGCTTCCGCTCCAGCCGCGAGGGCCTTCACGTACACACCGGCGTACCTTCTCCCGAAGTTACGGTACCATTTTGCCTAGTTCCTTCACCCGAGTTCTCTCAAGCGCCTTGGTATTCTCTACCTGATCACCTGTGTCGGTTTACAGTACGGTCACTTATTACCTGAAGCTTAGAAGCTTTTCCTGGAAGCATGGCATCAACCACTTCGCTTCATCCGAAGATGAGGCTCGTCATCAGCTCTCAGCCTTGGCAACCCGGATTTACCTAAGTCACCAGCCTACAACCTTAAACACGGACAACCATCGCCGTGCTGGCCTAGCCTTCTCCGTCCCTCCATCGCAGTAATAAGTGGTACGGGAATGTTAACCCGTTTCCCATCGACTACGCCTTTCAGCCTCGCCTTAGGGGCCGACTAACCCTGTCCCGATTAGCGTTGGACAGGAAACCTTGATCTTCCGGCGAGGGGGTTTTTCACCCCCTTTGTCGTTACTCATGTCAGCATTCGCACTTCTGATACCTCCAGCAAGCCTTACGACTCACCTTCACAGGCGTACAGAACGCTCCCCTACCATGCACAGTA
>NZ_JBTIYG010000027.1:2250-3457 GCF_054401055.1 Gilvimarinus sp. F26214L
GAAGTGCATCCGCAGCTTCGGTTATCCATTTGAGCCCCGTTACATCTTCCGCGCGGGCCGACTCGACTAGTGAGCTATTACGCTTTCTTTAAAGGATGGCTGCTTCTAAGCCAACCTCCTAGCTGTCTGGGCCTTCCCACATCGTTTCCCACTTAATGGATATTTGGGACCTTAGCTGGCGGTCTGGGTTGTTGCCCTCTCGACGACGGACGTTAGCACCCGCCGTCTGTCTGCCCTGATTGCACTCATTGGTATTCGGAGTTTGCATCGGGTTGGTAAGCCGGGATGGCCCCCTAGCCGAAACAGTGCTCTACCCCCAATGGTGAGACAGGACGCACTACCTAAATAGTTTTCGGGGAGAACCAGCTATCTCCGAGCTTGATTAGCCTTTCACTCCGACCCACAGCTCATCCCCTAACTTTTCAACGTTAGTGGGTTCGGTCCTCCAATTGATGTTACTCAATCTTCAACCTGGCCATGGGTAGATCGCTCGGTTTCGGGTCTATTGCCAGCGACTGGACGCCCTATTAAGACTCGGTTTCCCTACGGCTCCCCTAAACGGTTAACCTTGCCACTGACAATAAGTCGCTGACCCATTATACAAAAGGTACGCGGTCACAGAACAAGTCTGCTCCCACTGCTTGTATGCAGTCGGTTTCAGGGTCTATTTCACTCCCCTCACAGGGGTTCTTTTCGCCTTTCCCTCACGGTACTGGTTCACTATCGGTCAGCTGGGAGTATTTAGCCTTGGAGGATGGTCCCCCCATCTTCAGTCAAGATAACACGTGTCCCGACCTACTTGATATGTCCCACTTGTTGTTTCGTGTACGGGGCTATCACCCGCTATGGCGTGCTTTTCCAAACACTTCCACTGCAACAAATGAGATCGGCTAGTCCCCTTTCGCTCGCCGCTACTCAGGGAATCTCGGTTGATTTCTTTTCCTCCGGGTACTTAGATGTTTCAGTTCCCCGGGTTCGCCTCGCATACCTATGTATTCAGTATGCGATACCTGACTTGTGTCAGGTGGGTTTCCCCATTCGGACATCGTGGGATATAACGCTTGTTTGCCAGCTCCCCCACGCTTTTCGCAGGCTCCTACGTCCTTCATCGCCTCCAGCTGCCAAGGCATCCACCGGCTGCACTTAGTCGCTTGACCATATAATTCAAACGACTGCACGACTTACTACAATTTGATAGCGCAATGTC
>NZ_JBTIYG010000028.1:0-3642 GCF_054401055.1 Gilvimarinus sp. F26214L
TTACTTAATAAGGACCACCGGGCTCGTTCAACAATCAGATATGTTGCGGCAAGCGCAACATATCCTTATTTGTTATGGGTGACGGGCATTACACTTGATGAACGCATCATGGCTATCCTGATCGATTCCGTAACTCGATATCACGAGCTCGGTGTCGAGCCTGATCTTGAGCACTTGTGGACATAATTGGTTAGATTCCTTTGCGTAGATTATTCGCGTCTCCACCTCGCTCAGCCTAGTGTTTTCGACCGTTATATAATGCCAAACTCTTCCAAGTTTGACGTTTGCACTGTGTGGAAGGCCAAAAACAACTGAACCTTCGTCATAGACGTGCGTGTTTGTCACCTCGTAGTTGCCGCTTCCTGTACTCTCAGGATACGAGAAAAATACAGTCGTTTCATTCCCACTGGTTTTGCTAGCAAGGCAAATCGCAAAGGTCTTCTGGTTGGCTGGTGTAATTTCCAGCTCAGAATCACAATCGACAGTATCTGCTAACGGCACTTGGAAAATGAGAAGAAAAATGAAACTAGCGATAAGTCTAATCATACCCATAACGCCCCAATTCGCCGCGCAACAAGCGATTTGAGGCCTGTTTTGCAAGGCCGATGCTTGCTGTGTCGGCCAACGTTGTTCTGTTAGGGTAGGTGTTCCACTTTCCATATTCCCACGGCGTACAGCACCTCATTGTCAAAGCGAAACCAAACATTATGGTTTATCGGTATCTCTGCGATTCCCGGAAAATGTTCTGCCCTATCGTCCGGCATAGGAACTGAATACTCGTAATAAGCAACTTCAAGGTCGTCTCCCTTCGGATAGTCTACTTTTTCTAGTCTCTTGTTCAGAGCAAGCTCGATCTCTGATCTAGACATTCCTATACAGTAACTCGAAATACAATTATTAATCGCAATCTGAACATTTGTGCATTTGTCAGATAGTTGCCTTTTCGACACTTCGATAGAGTCAAATTTGCTTGGACCGGAAAGCATGAATGCAACCCAAGTATCATCAAGCGACTTGTAGCAGTATCCTGATGAATTAGCATGTTTATAGAAATACGTTTGGTTGCTTTCGCCGAATTCCCTTAACAGATCATCCTTCGTAGATTCAAGGAGTTTTACTCCCATAAAAGACTCAGGAGGAACTTCTTCAGCTAAAACTGACGTTCCTATAAACATGATGACGGATACTATTATCTTTCTCATCGCCGATAGTCGCCTTGCCCTAACGCCACCAGCAAGCGCGCTGTCTTTAGCGTCGCGTTGTCTGGCTTTGTTAAATGCATTACTATGCGCACAAGGATGCGCATTAATTCGGATGCGCCCAGTGCGAATTGAGGTAAGTTCAATGCCACACATATATGACCCCAATGCCCCCAAAAAAGCAACAAACCTGAGCATAAACAGCGACTTACTGGCCAAAAGTCGTGCTTTAAACATTAATCTTTCGGCTACGCTTGAGCAAGCGCTGCAACAGCAATTGGCCCAGTCGCGCTCCGCCCAATGGGCTCAAGAAAACAAGGCCGCCATAGCGGCTTACAATGCCTTCGTGGAGCAAAATGGTTGCTTCGGTGACGACTTCCGGGAGTTCTGAATGGCTCAGTTTGACGTCTACCGAAACCCAAGCAAGGCTACGAGAGCACATTACCCCTACCTGGTCGATATACAAAGTCCCTACATATCAGAGATAGCTACGCGGATTGTGATTCCTCTTGGCTATCTCTCCTCTTTTTCGAACGAAACCATGAGCGGCCTGACGCCCCAACTTACCTATCAAGACGACGAGCTTCTACTACTGACGCCACAAATCTCCTCGATTCCAGCCAAGCAACTAGCGAACCCAATTGGATCTCTCGCCCATTTTCGAGACCACATTATCAACGCACTGGATTTCGCTATTGCGGGCATTTAACGCTCAGCGTTGCGGCGCGCGTATGCGCGTCCGGCAACAGCTGTTTGTTATGCCAATTGTTCATCCGACTAATCATCTTGGGAGCCACTACACTGCAAAGTAACGAGCAGTGGCCATCATACGTACATTCTTGGTTGAATTGATCGAAGGCGTATGGAGCAGCCGCATATCCATCAAATAGACATCCCCCGCTCTGCCCGCCATCTCTATGAGAGAAAGCTCAATACCATCCACATTTACACGTCCATCAAATCCGTCACCAGTAAGTCTTGAGATGATTTGCTTTGCTTGAGATTGGCTCTTTATCCGGTGTGATCCGGCTAAGGCTAGAGTCGCTCCTCCTTTTACAGATAAATTGTCCAATAGGACAAATGCCTGCACTCCGGGTATGCCACTTAACTGAGATTTGGAAATATCACGATGCCAGCTCAACCCTTCAAGAGACCAGTCAACTTGATGAGGCAACGAAATGAGCAACTTGCCCTCCTGACCTGACAATGATGTGCCAGCCAATTGACACATGTCGGAATATAGCTCTTCTGAAATAAGCTTCTCATTCAGCTTGGGATAGTTTATCAACTGACCCAATTTTCCGGTTTGCTGGAATACTGGAATATCCTTGAACTTACGGGATAGGGTCCTTCCAGTAGACCATATATTCTGCCTTTTCAGCTCATTTTGCACATGAGCCTTCACAGGGTGAACCACCCTTTTAGCAAGCGCACCCGGGATATAAAGCCAGCCATTTTCAAGAAACGATGATTTTTGCTTTGGCGTCACTTCTGAGCCTTCTGATCTGCTGTGGCATAACGCCGCGCTCACCCGCGCGCAACGCGTAGCGGCTTCTGTGTTAGTGTGCAGCGAAGCGGAGCACACAGAAACCGCGTAGTTTTGTGCGTCGGCGTGCAGCGCTTTGTTAGAAATCTGTCTGACTTAATCATCCTTGTTTTCAGGCTTAACCAGATTCTCAGGCTTTCCTATCGTCCTAACATCCTTTAGAGCTTTCTCTTGCTCCTTCGAACGTTTGCCAAATAGCTTGTCTGCATTCTGCTTGGCGCGCTCTCTGGCCGCCCTCTGGTTATCTGCATCTTTGCTCATAGCTCTTTCACCAGGTAATGTGGATTGCCTTGCCTTCCTTTGTGGTAAGAAAAGCCTCCCTGCCGTAGGTATGACCTAAGGACCTTGTCGTTGATCGGGTCGATAATGCGAAATTGTTTGGCGCCAATCAGCGTCGCATAGGTTTCGTAGGCAAGTATGGTTATACCGACCATGTCACTTGAGAACGGGCAATTCGACGGGGCTTTATCGACGTAATCCAGCCGCATGAATTTGCCGTTGTAGCTTGGCCTGCCCAACGACAACGAACACAAGGTATTTCCCACCCAGACAGAAAGATCGAACGCTTTGGGATACCTGAAAGTATATCTGTTGGCGAAAATCCAATCCCAATCGACCTGCCGGGCAAGGTCCTGGCCCCATGATGCCGCCGCTGCAAGGGCACTGCCGTCGATCGCCTTAAGTTTTAAAGCCTTTTTTAGGTGCGGAGGAAGAGCATCAGCTGAGATTTCCCTTGCTTGCCGCCGATAGGCTTCGTATTTATTCAATGCAAAAGCATGCGATCTTTCCATAGACGTATTCTCCATAGGTGATAAATTTCTAACGCCCCAAACAGCCGCGCGCTTTTTTGCGTCGGCTGCTTTGGCTTGTTAACTGTTTGCTATGGCCGCAAACAGT
>NZ_JBTIYG010000029.1:0-2870 GCF_054401055.1 Gilvimarinus sp. F26214L
TGCGGGTGTCGAACCCTATCAGATCAACCGGCCAAGATAATTGTCGCTGGACCGGTCAAGTTAATTGTCGCTCTATAGGGTCGGTTTCCCGTGGTGTAGTGGCTCGCTTATGTTGGGTTACGGCCTTCGGCCTAACCCAACCTACGGGGGTGGGGCTGCCGTTGCTGCGTTTGTAGGTTGGGTTAGCGCAGCGTAACCCAACAGAACAGGGCAGCCTCAGGGTGCCGGACCGCGAAGAACATACGACAAGAGACTGATTGTTAGAGGGGGCGTAGGCGCTAAGGTCGAATTCGGCGACTGAGAAGAACAACAAGGGAAGGACGAGGGGCATGGATACGAGCAGAAGTGTTCACACGGATCTGCTGCTGCGATATGGGGATGTGCAGAAGTGGCGTTAACATCTCTTTTCTCAGGTGGAATCAAGGCACAAGAACTCCTGCCTCGCAGCATCGATCTGTCCGGCAATATATTTCAGTTTTCCCTGCCGGAAGATTTTAGTAGGGATATGCCGGCCGCGAATATGGTGGAACGCCTGGACATCCGGGATAGAAACAACTTTGACGTTCCGGAGTACGGGAACCTGATGCGTCGATGGTGGGATATCAAAGAGCCAGGTTGGTTTGGCAAGCGGCTTGGTACCACCATGATGGATTTATCGGTGCAGCGGGTTGCAGCGAACACTCAAAACATTCTACATGAGAGACCTTATAGCATCGGTAATCGGCTCGATTTCATGTTGATGTTAATCGACAGGTTTCATCAGCGATATGATTCACTCAATGAAGAGGTTGAAACGCCAGAAGGCGATGCAGCATATCATTCATCGTTTGTTTACATGGTAGGAGAACGGATTGCCTCGACACAGCGGGAGTACTAGTTTAACCAGCAGAAATGGATCCGACAGGACATCGGAGGTCCGAATGCGACCATGATATTCAATTATGTATTGCCGTTATCCGAGCAGACCTACCTGGATGCATCGTTTACCTACAGCCCGAACGACAACGTGGTCGCCGGGCATTTCCTCGATACTGCCATGGAAAAGATGCGACCCGTCCTTGAAAGCTTCCACTTGCAGTACGCACCCGGCAATCCTTTCGCCGACATCGTGGGTGGCGAATGGTTGAAACAGACGAATCAGGACCTCATTGATCAGCATCGCGATAAGCTTGTGAAGCTGTTCCATTCACCCGCCGAGCCACCTTCGTTTCACGAGGAAGATTTTCACCACAGGGCGGTCGATTAGCAGGCGTTGCGGGGGTCCATCGTCCGTCGCAGGTCTCGTATCGTCGAGGGCGGCGATGTGTTGGGTTACGGCCTGCGGCCTAACCCAACCTACGGGGGGCATGTCTTTGTAGGTTGGGTTAGCGAAGCGTAACCCAACACGACGACGCAGAGGAGCACAGAGCTTTTCGTGGGCGAGAATTTAGGAGATACTCCCTGATTCATTCTCCCCAAGTGCAGTTGTAGCATGCTCAAACCTGTCGTGTTGTTCCACCTTCGCCTAATCTCCCTTTCTTCCGTGTTTGCTCATGCCTAAGTTGTCCCTGCAGGGCTGGGCCCGCATCGTGTTTACCGCGTCCCTGGTGGGTGTGGCCTACGCCATGTTCCGGCCCGAGGCGCCCCCGCCGGTATTCAACCAGTCCGACAAGGTCGGCCACATTATCGGCCTGTGGCTGTTGTGTCTGAGTGGGAGAGCCGCCTTCCCACGCCTGCCGTTCTGGCTGGTATGGCCGCTCTGCTTGCTCCTGGCTCCTGGACTGGAGTACTTACAGCAGTTTCTGCAACCCACCAGGATCTTCAGCATCAATGACGTGTGGGCAAACGGGATTGGTGTGCTGCTGGCGCTGTTGAGCTGGGGGTTGTTCAGGTGGTTTTCCTCGCGCGGCGCGAAAACTGAGGTTTCTGAAGCAATGCGCTAACCACAAAATGTTTCTCATTGTTGATTATTTCTTCCTTTAGACTAGAATGAGAAGCAGATTTCGTGTTTTGGTGCTCCGCAAATGCCCTCTCAATCTCCGCCAACCAGCGCCACTGTAGACCGTCGTTTGTCGGAGATTGGCGCGGCCATCCGTGCTCGTCGCAAGGCGCTGGGGGTGAATGCTGTCACGGCCGCGGAGGCGGCGGGGTTATCCCGAGTGACGCTGTACAGGGTCGAGAAGGGTGAACCCTCTGTGACGTTAGGTGCCTACTTGAGCGTAATGGACGCCCTTGGTCTTAACCTGACGGTCGTGGACGTCACGGCCGAGGGACAGACCGCGGCCAAGGTAACACCGTCGATTCCAGTTCGGATCGAGCTCTCCAAGTACCCACAGTTGCGACAACTGGCATGGCAGGTCCATGGCACGGATGAATTGACGCCCCAGGAAGCGTTTGGAATTTACGAGCGAAACTGGCGGCACCTGGACAAGGCTGCCATGGGCGCGCACGAGCTTGAACTGGTTGACGCACTCCGCGCAGTTTTTGAAGGAAAATCGAGTGTTTGAAAGAGCCCACCATCAGCGAATCGAGAACGTTCTTCGCTCGCTTGATAGTTCCCTGCTTCGAGAACACAAGTGCTACTTTGGCGGCGGCTGGTTGGACAGATGCATGCAGACGATGGACGTCAACGTTCCGCGAGCTGTTCTTTGGCAAAAGCTCCGCAAGATGGAGCGTCTGATCGACTAAAGCTCCAATGTTGGGTTACGGCCTGCGGCCTAACCCAACCTACGGTTTGGTGCGCCTGAGCGGGGCGACGTAGCACCTGTAGGTTGGGTTAGCGCAGCGTAACCCAACACAGCGAGTCAGAATGCCGTAAGCGATCAGCAAACCCCATCTTGGAACTGAGCTTTCCAGGGTAACAACGCTTCGATGTCCACAAGGTTTTGCGC